>JAWOHI010000109.1:0-11486 GCA_046485255.1 Bacteroidales bacterium | reverse complement strand
GGGCCATATAGGAGTATGCGGCAATGGCGATCGGTCCGATCAGGTTGGCCGTGGTGATCCCGTTCCACTCACGGATCCCGTTGGCCAGCTTGGAGGAGGTAAAGATGGCCGTTGGCCCGTCTGCTCCGCCGATGATCCCGATGGCAGCGGCTTCAGGGGGAGTGAATCCGAAAGCCAGTGCGCTGATCAGGGTGATGAAGATGCCGACCTGGGCGGCTGCGCCAAGCAAAAGCAACTTGGGGTTGGAAATGAGGTAGGAAAAATCGGTCATTGCTCCCAGCCCCAGGAAGATCAGCGGGGGATAAATACCGTAGCGTACCCCGAAATAGAGGATGTTCAAAACGCTGCCCTGCTCATAGACCCCAATACCCATACCCGCATTGAGCAGGAAAGGGATGTTCCCAAGCAGGATGCCCGCCCCGATCGGGATGAGCAGCAGGGGTTCATACTCGTACTTGATGGCCAGGTAGATGAAGATCAGGCCGACCAGGATCATCACCAGGTGCTGCGGGGTGGCATTGGCAAATCCGCTAAAGCTGAAAAACCGCTTGATGCCGTGCCTGGCCGATTGTATAAAGGTCAACTCCTCTTCGTCGGCCTGCTGCAATTGCTGGGCCGGTTCCTCCTGTGCTGCAACGGTTTCAACCGCGGCAGCCTCCAGGACATTCGTTGACTGGCGGCCGGGTATGATCCACGAAACCAGGCTTAGTACTGCCAGGATTCCA
The DNA here is from genome assembly GCA_046485255.1 of Bacteroidales bacterium. Lineage (GTDB taxonomy): Bacteria > Bacteroidota > Bacteroidia > Bacteroidales > UBA12481 > UBA12481. Next base: position 10,761 of record JAWOHI010000109.1, on the reverse strand, counting down.
AATATTGTGATGGCTCGCTTCATCGACTTATTCAATTTCAAATAATACCTGATCCTGCACAATGGTGTCCCCGGGAGACACAGCCAGTTCCCGTACAATCCCATCCTTCTCGGCCAGGATCCGGTTCTCCATTTTCATCGCCTCGTAGGTCAGAACCAGCTCGCCCCTGGTCACCTTATCTCCATTCTTCTTAATGACGGACAGGATATTGCCGGGGAGTGGCGATCTGACTTTCGTAAAGCCGGCCTGAACGGTTGTTTTCGGTGCTTCCGGGGGCCTGACGGGATCCCTGACCAGGATCGGGGTTTTTGTCACCGGAACCTGGCGTTGGATCTCCACCTCGAAATTGGTTCCATTGACTTCCACGTGAGCGATGTTGTCGGCCACCGACTTGACATCGACATCGTACTGTACGCCCTCTATGGTGAACTTGAATGATTTCATCGCGGATCTGTTCGATTTATTTTAAATGGAGGTTTCTTAAACCGTAAATTTTCGAATTCCAGGGAGAATATCGCTTTGAGACTTTTTCGATAGTCATAATGCTGGACTCTTTGTCGTGAACGTCATCGAAATAGAGGTGCAGGGCCAGCGCGATGGCCGTGGCGGTTCCGGAACTGACCTCCTGGCAGCAATTTTCAGAAAGTTCAGGACCTTTCTTTTTGATGGTTCTGCGTCGGATCTGAATCTTCAGGATCTTGGGAATCTGGCTGAAGACGATGTTCAGGGCCACCAGGGCAGTGAAGACCACGCCGATTCCGGTGATGGCAATGATGATCCCCAGCTTCAGTTCTTCCGGATTGATTGATTTCATTAACAGCATTGGTTTCCGGTTTAAAGTGGGATATTCCCGTGTTTCTTGGGAGGGTTGGTATCCTTTTTGGTCGAGAGGGTCTGGAAAGCCCGGGCAACCCTGAAGCGCGTATTCCTGGGCTCGATGACGTCGTCGATGTAACCGTAGCGCGCTGCTTCGTAGGGATTATCGAACATCTCGCGGTACTCAGCCTCTTTCTCGGCGAAGTATTTCTTTTTCTCTTCCGGATCAGATATCTCGCCAAGAGCCTTTCCTTCAATAACTTCAATGGCTCCTGATGCTCCCATTACGGCAATCTCGGCCGTTGGCCAGGCGTAATTGATGTCGCCACGAAGCTGTTTGCAGCTCATCACGTCGTGCGCCCCGCCGTAAGATTTCCTCAGGGTGACCGTCACCTTGGGCACGGTAGCCTCACCATAGGCATAGAGGAGCTTGGCCCCGTTGGAGATGATCCCTCCATACTCCTGGGCGCTGCCCGGCAGGAACCCGGGAACGTCAACGAGCGTCAGGATGGGGACGTTGAAGCAATCGCAGAACCGGACAAAGCGGGCGGCCTTCTTGGAAGCATCGATATCGAGGCAACCGGCCATATAATTGGGCTGGTTGGCCACGATTCCTATCGAAGCCCCGTTGAAGCGGGCAAATCCGACCACGATGTTCTGGGCGAAGTTGCGGTGCATTTCGAAGAACTCGCTGTTATCCACGATCTCGTGGATCACATCCTTGACGTCGTAGGGTTGGTTCGGGTTGTCGGGAATGATCTCGTTGAGGAGATCCGACCGGCGGTCGACCGGGTCGTTGGTCTCCACCAGCGGAGCCTCCTCGAGATTATTCGACGGCAAGTAGCTGAGCACTTTGCGGATCAGCATCAGTCCCTCTTCCTCATCGCGGGCAATGAATTGGGCCACACCCGATTTCCGTCCGTGGACCAGCGGGCCGCCGAGGTCCTCGACCGTAATATCCTCTCCGGTGACGGTTCTGGTCACCTTCGGGCCGGTCACGAACATATAGGAGTTCTGCTCACTCATAATGATCACGTCGGTCAGTGCGGGAGAATAGACCGCACCGCCGGCGCAGGGCCCGAATATGGCGCTGATCTGCGGGATCACCCCTGAAGCGAGGATGTTGCGCTCAAAGATTTCGGCATACCCGGCCAGCGAGTTCACCCCTTCCTGGATGCGGGCCCCACCGCTGTCGTTGATCCCGATCACCGGAGCACCCACCTTCATTGCCTGGTCCATCACCTTGCAGATTTTCATCGCAAAGGCTTCCGACAAGGCTCCCCCGAAAACGGTGAAGTCCTGTGCAAAAAGATAAACCACGCGGCCGTCGATGGTCCCGTGGCCCGTGACCACTCCATCGGAGAGGATCTTCTGCTTCTCCATCCCGAAATTGGTGCAACGGTGCGTGACAAACATATCAAACTCCTCAAAACTCCCTTCGTCGAGCAGCATCTCGATCCGCTCCCGGGCGGTCAGTTTGCCTTTGGCGTGCTGGGCCTCAATACGCCTGACGCCTCCGCCCAGCTTGGCCTCTTCTCTTTTGCTGATCAGTTCCCTGATCTTATCCTGATTGGACATATTCTGATAGGTTATTTTATTTGTCTGAACAAAACTCCGTCAATACCCCAAGCGTACTCTTCGGGTGAAGAAATCCGATCTTAAGGCCTTCGGCACCAGCCCTGGACTTCTCATCGATCAGTCTGACCCCCTTACCGGCCACTTCAGCCAGGGCCTCCCCGGTATCCTCCACGGCAAAAGCCAGATGGTGGATCCCCTCTCCCCTCTTCTCAATGAACTTGCCGATCGGTCCCTCCGGGTCCGTTGATTCAAGGAGCTCAATCTTCGTGTCACCCACCAGGAAAAAGGCGGTCCTGACCCGCTGATCCGCCAACTCCTCAATTCCGTAACAGTTCAGGCCCAGGACATCCTCGTAAAACCGGACGGCCTCCTCAAGATTGGAAACTGCAATCCCGATGTGCTCGATTTTCTTGATTTTCATATAGGATTTATAAATAGGATATTCTTTTCGGTTACCCCTTTTTTATTGCCTTGCAAAATTAACCTGATTGACCCATTTAACCGAAATAAACGGTATGATTTTTATCAGGGTTTTTCGATTTATTTAATTGCTTTTCAACTGGTTAATAAAAATAATGACACCTAATTATGACATTCATCAACCTTTTTATTTCGAGCTTTCGGTATATTTCGAAGGCTGAAATGGCTAGGTTTGCCTGGCTATACCAATAACAACTGATAAACTTCAACACAGAATGAGATTAAAAACTTTATTTTCAACACTTTGCGTATTTTTATCCCTGAGCCTGACAGGCCAGGAAGAAGCCAGGCTCCTTCGGTTTCCGGCCATTCACGGCGACCAGGTCGTCTTTTCGTATGGTGGAGACCTTTACACGGTGACCTGGCCAGGCGGCACGGCCCGGAAACTCACCTCGCACGACGGGTACGAGATGTTCCCCAAATTCTCGCCGGATGGCAAATCGGTCGCCTTTACCGGCCAGTATGATGGCAACACCGAAGTCTTCGTCATCCCCGCTGCAGGTGGAGCCCCGGTGCGCCTGACTCATACGGCCACCCTTTCACGCGATGACGTGGGCGACCGGATGGGACCCAACAATGTCGTAACCGGCTGGACCCCTGACGGCAAGCAGGTGGTTTACCGCTCGCGTAAGCAAACCTTCAATGATTTCAAGGGTCAACTGTTCAAGGTTCCGGCCTCCGGCGGCCTCTCAGAAGAACTCCCCTTTTCGGTTGCCGGATTCAATTCCTTTGCACCCGATGGAAAGAGAATAGCCTATAACCGGGTTTTCAGGGAGTTCCGGACCTGGAAGTATTACCAGGGCGGAATGGCGGATGATGTCTGGATCTTCGACTTCACCACCGGGAAAAGCGAAAACATCACCAATAATCCGGCTCAGGACATTTTCCCGATGTGGACCGGTAACAAGATCTACTTCCTCTCAGACCGCGATCGGACAATGAACCTGTTCTGCTACGATCTTGAACTGAGAAAGACTTCAAAAGTAACTGAATTCAAGGAGTTTGACATCAAATTCCCTTCGCTGGGCGATCAACGGATCATCTTTGAAAACGGAGGCTACCTCTACACCTGCAACCTGGCGGACGGCAAGACGGACAAGCTCCGGATTACCATCGAGAACGACTTTCTTTATGACCGGACCGTATGGAAAGATGCCTCCCAATCCATCCGTTCGGCAGGGCTCTCTCCAAACGGGGAGCGCCTGGTGATATCCGCACGGGGCGAGATTTTCAATGTCCCGGTCAAACAGGGCATCACCCGCAACCTGACCCGCACCTCCGGCGTGCACGAGCAAGGCGCCTCCTGGTCGCCCGATGGAAAATGGATCGCCTTTATCTCAGACCTGTCAGGCGAATTTGAAATTTACATCCAGGATCACAAGGCTGCCACCCAACCCAAGTCCGTAACCAAAAAGAATGACACCTACCTGTTCGGTTTCGAGTGGTCGCCCGACAGCAAATCGATCCTCTATTCGGATAAAAGGCACAAATTGTGGCTGGTGGATATCGAGTCGGAAAAGAAAACCCTGGTGGCCGAATCCGACCTGGGCCCGATCCGGCAGTATTCCTGGTCGCCCGATAGCAAATGGATCACGTTCGTCAAGCCGGAAGAGGGCTTTTCCATCATCCGGCTCTATTCGACCGAATCCAAAAAGGTTTTTGAGGTGACCGACAACTGGTACAACTCCGGGAGCCCGGTCTTCAGTCGCGACGGCAAATATCTGGTTTTTGTCTCCGCCCGCACCTTCAATCCGACTTATTCTTCCACCGAATGGAACCACAGTTACCAGGACCTGAATAAGTTATACCTGGTTCCGCTTCATCCGGACATTCCATCCCCTTTTGTACCCAAAGACGATGAGGTGGCAACCGATGGCGAAAAAACCAAGGATGAGGAACAAAAGAAGCAAGAGGGCCATCAGGCTGTTGATCCTTCAAATATCGCTTCAAGGATTATCGAGTTACCCGTTCCTGCAGGAAACTACTTCGGCATTGAGGCGGTCAAAGACCGGATCTATTACAACTATTCTTCATCCGGAAGCAGAGGATCTCAGTTCAAGCTGTTCGACCTGTCCAAGCAGAAAGAGACCGAACTGGGACAGAACCTGAGCTTCAGCCTGAGTCCCAACGGGAAAAAGATGCTCATCAGGCAGGGAAACCGATACGCCGTGACCGACCTGCCTGCCGGCAAGGTTTCGATCGACGATCCGGTCAACCTGACCGGCTTGAAGGTAATGGTCGACCTCCAGGCGGAATGGAGTCAGATCTACAACGAGAGTTGGCGTCATATGCGGGATTTCTTCTATGATCCTGAAATGCACGGCGTCAACTGGAAGGCGATGCGCGACAAGTATGCGCCCCTCGTCAAGCACGTGCGGCACCGGTCGGACCTCTCCTATATCCTGGGCGAAATGGTCGGAGAGCTGAATGTGGGCCACGCTTATGTCAACAACGGCGAAAGGCCGATGCCCGAGCGAATCGGCACAGGCTTGCTCGGGGCGCGGATCAGTCGTGACCCCTCGGGCTATTTCCGGGTGGACAATATCCTGGCCGGAGCCAACTGGAGCCCCGACTTACGTTCCCCGTTTACCGAAGAGGGAGCCCGGGTGGAGGTGGGGGAATTTATTCTTTCAGTTGACGGACAGTCGGTTAAGGAGGTCAATGACCTTTATGCCCTCCTGGTTGGCAAGGCCGGCCGGTTGGTTGAGATGACCGTCTCACCCGACGCAAAAGGAGGTAACTCACGCACCATACTCGTTAAAACCTTATCGGACGAGTCCTCTCTCCATTATTATTCCTGGGTTCAGGAGAACATCCGCAAGGTGGATGAGGCCACCGGAGGAAGAGTTGGATACATCCATATTCCCGATATGGGCGTGACCGGCCTGAATGAGTTTGTCAAGCATTACTACCCGCAACTCACCAAAAAAGCCCTGATCATCGACGACCGCGGCAATGGCGGAGGCAATGTGTCACCGATGATCATCGAGCGTCTGCAGCGGGAGATCACCTATGCCACGATGAACACCAACCAGAAGAGGGGTTCGGTTAATCCGGCCGGGACCCTTGCCGGGCCGAAGATTGCCCTGATCGACCGCTATTCTGCGTCAGATGGCGACCTATTCCCCTACCGTTTCAGGCACCTCAACCTGGGCAAGCTGGTTGGGGTCAGGACCTGGGGTGGAGTAGTCGGGTACGCCGGATCGATCCCCTGTATCGACGGCGGATCCCTGATCACGCCCTCCTACGCGCCTTATGCCGCTGACGGGAGCGGGTTCATTATCGAGGGATACGGGGTAGAGCCCGATATCGTGATCGACAACGATCCGCACGAAGAGTACAAAGGAATCGACCGGCAACTCGACAAAGCCATCGAACTGATTTTGGAAGAGTTGAAAACGTATGAAAAGAGGGTGCCCCCGATACCCGATTTTCCAAAGAAAAACCGGTAACCGGTTAAAATGGAAAGGCCGCCTCACAAGGGCGGCCTTTTTTTATCAATTGATTTTCAGAATCCTGATCTCTGTCCTGCGGTTGAGGGCGCGCCCCTCCGCGGTCTCATTTTCTGCCACAGGCAAGGTGGCTCCATAACCCCGGATAGTCAGCCTTTCAGGTGCTATACCATTGCCAATCAAATGTTTTAGAACTGATTCGGCCCTTCTGAGGCTGAGTTCAGTGTTGTACTCGACCGACCCGGTTGAGTCGGTGTGCCCGCCAATCTCGATAGCCATACCGGGGTTCTCCCTGACCAGCCTGATCAACTCTGCCAGCTCGCCGGAAGATGCCGGAAGTAAGGCAAAGGAGTCTGTCTCAAAGAAAATGTTTCTCAAAATGATGGATGATCCAACCTGGATCGGATCGAGAAGGTACTCTTTTTCAATAACCTGGTATCGAGTCAGTGTATCCCCGTCGATCTGGTCGGAGTGCAGGAGGTAGCCTGGTGCGACGATATTGACCCGGTAAAGGCGGCTGACCGGCATCCCCATCAGGAATTCACCACTTCGGTCATCCGACTCCACGCGGCTGGTCCCGGCTATTTCTGTTGCGGATATTTCGATTGCGGCCCTCAGCGGTTGCCGGGTCAGGCGGTTCCTGACGGTGCCGCGAACGATGACCGATCTGGGAGGTCTGATGGAGTCGGCAGGAATGAAGCGGTAGATATCCTTGCCTCCTGCAGTATCCCTATTGGAGGCAAACAGTGCAAATGCGGCGCTTCCCGGCATCGTCAGGGCATCCTCGTCAAAATGGGTATTCACCGGATATCCAAGGTTGACCGGCTCACTCCAGCCCGCAACGCCATCATTTTGAGAACGGTACAGGTCGAGCCCCCCCATTCCGGCATGGCCGTCGGAGGCAAAGAACAGATGGCTTCCGTCGGGCAACATAAATGGGGAGAGCTCATTCCCGGTCGTGTTGACGGGCTCGCCAAGATTGACCGGTTGCTCCCAGGATCCATCCCGGCCCATTTTGGAGTACCAGAGGTCCATCCCGCCCAACCCGCCGGGACGGTTGCTTGAAAAATAGAGTGTCCGCCCGTCGGAAGCCAGAAAAGGGGTTGACTCCCAGTAGCGGGTATTGACCGGGTAGCCCATATTGACCGGAGAAAGCCATTCGGTGCCAGACTTATAGGCGATATACAGATCGCAGCTACCCTTGGTATCCCGGCGTCCGCAGGCGGTGAACAGCATAATCCGTCCATCCTGTGACAGGCTCATCGTCCCCTCGTTGCCTTCAGTGCTCACTGGTGGCGGAAAAGCCTCAGGCCGCCGCCCCCCCTCCCCGTCCCATTCAACACGGTACAGGTCCTCCTGCCCCGGTCGCCTCTCAGCCCCCTCTATGATCCAATCCTGGCGGGTAAAGGCGAGGATGGCGCCATCAATGGTCAGGCTGGGGAAATACTCATCAGATGCCGTATTGACCGGTTCGTCCAGCCGTTCGATTTCCGCTTGGGGCCATCGCGATACCTGATCCATCGCAAAACGGATACTTGAACCGAGCCGGAGGGTCTCTGCATTCGTGTTGAGCTGGTCCGGATGATTCTGATGGTGCCTGGTGAGATTCACGTAAGCCTCCTGGTAACGGCCTTTTCGATATTCCAGTTCTGCCAGCCGCAGGAAACAGCCTGGGCAGGATTGGGAATCGATCAGGATGGCGGTTTCCAGCGATTCCAGCTCGATGTCCAATAGCCCCATCTCTTCGCTGATAGCTGCTCTGAGCAGCCACGCCTCCTGCCAGGCTGGATATCCATCGGTCAGCCTGTCGACCCCTTCCAGGGCCTTTGCCCACTCCATCAACGTGAACTGCTGCTTCACCGTTTCCAGCCTCCTGACTGCCGCTGCGGAAGGCTTTCGGGACTCCTGGGCAATCCCGGCGGGTATGCCTGTGACAAGAAATACCGGGATCAGGATGAGGAAAATTCGAGCAATCAAGGAATTCCTATGTATTTGTGTGTCTGGAGTGATATACGCCAACGCGGATGATTTTTCACATACTCTATGACGCAGTCGGTCATCGTAGCCCGCTTGCTCCACTCAGGTTGCAGAAAAAGGTGGCATTCAGGCGCTACCAGGCCGGCGTTCTGCTCTGCCCAGAGAAAATCATCAGGGTTTTCAACAATGACCTTTAGCTCACCAGCCTTCGGAAAGTATTCAGGCCGCGGGGGGCTGTGGCGCTTCGGGGAGAGGCAAATCCAGTCCCACCGGCCCGTCAACGGATAGGCTCCCGACGTTTCAATGAAGGTCTCCATCCCTGCCTCTTTGAGTTTACTAGTAAGATAATCAAGAGGATAGAATGAGGGCTCCCCACCGGTGATCACAACCGCATTCGACGGATAGGCCCGGCACCTTTCGACCAGATCATCCGTCGGGGTGAGCAAATGAACGCCGAACACCCAGCTGTGCTTGCTGTCACACCAGGAGCATCCGATGTCACATCCCCCTATCCTGATGAAATAAGCCGGCTTACCCGTGTGAAAACCCTCGCCCTGTAAGGTATAAAACTCTTCAATAACCGGCAGTAGCCGGCCCTGTTGGAACAATTCCTCTGTCATCGTGTTTAATCAGGTTACAAAGATAAGCATTGAATCCGAAGCTGTTCAGGTACCCTCCCCGGTGGGTTCCGGGCTTTTAACACCGATTTAACATAACAACCAACATTCAGATTTACTGTTATATAACATAAAAATCGAATTTAACTGAAACTCTTTTAACCCAGGTGATGAATATCGAATGTCATTGTGTCTATTTTTGCCAGACAATAATTGGGTATGTTTAAAAACAAGTCCTCTTTGCTCCTCTGCCTTTTGGTGGCTGCAGGAGTCTCGGTGCAGGGCCAGGTTAGGCTGAGTGTGATTCAGCCACCGGAACTCTCAGCCGATGCCGGCAATGATTCGATCGTTTGCCGGAACCATTCTGTCACTCTAGGTGGGAGCCCATCCGCTTCGGGCGGTAGTCCGGGGTATATTTACCTCTGGACCCCATCGGCGGGACTCGATGATCCCACCTCACCGAACCCCGAAGCCACCCCGGAAAGTACCACCACTTACCGCTTAACCGTTACCGATCAGAATGGCTGCCAGGCTGAAAGTGAAGTCCTGATACGCATCGATCAGTGCCTGGGAATTGGCGACCGGCCGCTCATCGAATCTTTCTCAGTCTACCCGAACCCCTCCTCAGGTCAGTTCGTGGTAGCCGGGATCAACCAGGAACTGGCAGGTCAGCTCTCGCTTGAACTGGTTAACCGGATCGGGCAGGTGGTATACCGGAAGCAGTATCTGCCTGACTACAACCCCGTTGGGATCCGGGTCGATGCAGCCCCGATAGACCCAGGGGTTTACCTGCTTCGTATATACTTAAAAGACAATATTTTAACCAGCCGCCTGATCATAAGATAAAGAAATGCAAATGAAACGAGTACTTTTCATTATCGCGGGCCTGGTTTTAATGGTCGGCACCCGTGCGCAGGAACACGCCTGCCGGCAGGATCGCGTTCAATTCATCCTCGACCCGTATCGCGGGGTAGCCAGCTGGCAGCAGTCGGTTAACGGAACCGACTGGTCCGTTCTGGGCGGTGCCACCGGTGATACCCTTACCGTGCCTGCCATCGAAGACGCCTGGTTCCGCGCAGCAATTACCGAGGGAGATTGCCAGGTCATCCATACCGACGCCATTCACCTGATCGTGCACGATGTGCCATTGGTCAGCCTGGCCTTCCGGGATTCGATTTGCCTGACGGAGTCATCCTTCCTGCTTTCAGGCGGTGCCCCCCAGGGCGGAACCTTCTGGGGTCCCGGAGTGGTGGATGGCAAATACAGCCCTTCGGTAGCCGGGCCTGGAGCGCACACCATTTATTACCGATATCGGGATCCTGGCAGCTATTGCGCCGACACGGCCTCTGCGATGGTTCATATCATTCCCCTGCCCGAACAGGCAGTCGCCGGAGACAACCTGAAAGCCATCACGGCGGATTCGGTCCAATTGAGCGCCAACGCCCCGGTCAATGGAATAGGTAAATGGTCGATCGTGAATGGTCTTTATGGCCGATTTTCAGACATAAACGATCCAAATGCGTGGTTCATAAGGGACTCGTCGCACGTGGATTTCACCCTCCGATGGACGGTCAGCAACCGTTGCGGCACCTTCTCGGATGAGGTGTCGGTTGGTTTTCTACAGCTTAGCATCAACCCGTGTCCGGGGGCTCCAACTATGACCGATGATGAAGGGAATATCTATCCCACGGTTCAGATCGGCGACCAGTGCTGGATGGCAAAAAGCCTGAATATCGGCCGGATGGTTACCAGCGCCGAAACCGATCAAATCCATTCCGATGTGTCGAACAACGGGATCATCGAGAAATACTGCTACAACAATGATCCTTATAATTGTGAGC
>JAWOHI010000274.1:0-7219 GCA_046485255.1 Bacteroidales bacterium | reverse complement strand
CTTCTGGCAAGATGCGATGACAAGCATGACGCCGATGCAGGTTACTAAAAATATCTTTTTCATAGTCACAGGAGGTTTAGTCGGTTCATATTCAAAACGATTCCCCTAAAGATAATCAATGTTATGCTGTTATTGGACGAAACGCTTAAATTGACCACCTCTCGGCGCAGTAAACTGACCACCTCCCGGCGGAGTTTCTGACCAGTGATTTTTCGTATCCTGGATATGCCACAGTAAACCGGACGGCCAGTTAAGCTGGTTGATCCTCATTAATACCTTTAATGCCTGTGATAAGCCAGGTTACGGAATTGTCAAATCCGGTCATCTTGAGCATTGACAAAGGGAAATATTGATTTTACCGAAAAACATACTCCAGGTAATCCTCCCTGCTGATGACCGATTAACTGGCATCCGGATACCATTGCGGAAATTACCTTATATTTGGTTGACTTATACGCCCCATGGTCACTTTAAAAGCTATCTTTACTGTGCTTGTTTTTGCCTTGGCGGGCATTGCGTGGTTCTATTTCACGGTGAGGATCAAGCCGGGATCGAAGGTGAAGGAAAGGTCAAAATTGTCGCGGATTCTGTTCATAACGGGAGGGGTTGTCCTGCTTGCCCTGGCGTGGATTGAGGTTCCGCGCGGATCCATTGCCCCAAGGGTTCTGCTGAGCCTGTTTGCCTTTCAAGGCATTTATCGCGGACTCGACGGCTGGCTTTTTAATGCGGAACGAGTCTAGCCAGCAGCCTCCTATCGGTTCCCGTACTGAACCGGCAACCAATCCTGATCCGACATCCATATAATCTGCAGCATTCAAATCTTCAGCCCAAATCTCAGGCAAGCCGCCCTTCTAGTGTTCGGTATCAATTCTTGACGAACCTCCGTGTCTCCCTGGCTCCGGACTCATCAGTCATAACCAGGAGGTACAATCCGTTCTGCAGATTCGAAATATCGAGCTGATGTTTGAAGTTTCCACCGTCAGGGTAATTTTCCGGTGAGCCTTCATCCGTGATCACCCTGCCACCCAGGTCAAGCACCCGGAACCGGATTTTTTTCGCGTGCTGAAGTACCAGGTTAATGTTTATCTGGGTTGTTGCCGGATTGGGGTAAAGGTTGAGGTAGTCCAGCCCGGGCATGGATTCGCACAGATTGGTATAAAAAACACACGGTACCGGTTCCCCGTCCGCCATACCCGGATCCTGACCGCCCCCCTCAACGGTTGATTTCGTTTGAACTCCCTGAGATAAGCTATCTTTCCTTGTCACCACCTCCATAATAGGGCAAAAATCCGGATCCAGGCGACGGCCCTGAAAATTAAATTCACGCCTCAGCGGTTCGGCAATTGACGGCGGCAGACAGCTGAAAAACCGTTCATTGGGATAGATCCAGAAAATGACTTCGGCGCTTCCGGCATCCTCAAGCCAGGCATCGTCAACAACAACCGGAATCCCAAGATCCAGGAACTGGCTGAAAGTCAAATCCGGCCGGTTGAACTGTCTGGAAACACGTTTGGGCAAATCAATCATCCTGGCTCCTCTGAAGTTGGATATGCCCAGTAAGACAATACTTTCCGTTGTGGGCATCGAGGCAATGGCCTGGCTCCGGATCGAAGTCGCCGAGGTTTCTTTGCTGGTCATGGCCACATTGCCGTTCTGATTGGTTATGACCAAATGGTATAAAAAATCGTCCGCACGGAGGTTGATATCGATTTTATTTCCCGAGTAATCGATCCCCAAGCATCTTAAAGCATCAGGATGCAATCTTAATGAATGGAAAGCCGGAGATGCCTGTCCGTAATCCCAGACAACCGTCGTCAAGCCCCCGTGCGACAGTCCATACGTCTTGATATGGTCAAGGATGGCCCTGCTTTGTACAGCTTTCCCCGGACCAAGCAATTCAAAAAACCTGTCCGACACCTTGAACCATACCAGTTTATCCTCAACCCTGTTGTAACCGCCATACTTACTCTGACTGAAAACAACCGGAACCAGGGTGTCATTCATCCACTTGAACGACTCAGCGGTCACTCCTGAATATTGCCGGATTGGGAAGAGTTCCTCCCCGATCAGGTTGGTTGTCAGGACCGGGTAGAAGTCGTAACGGGACAGCCCGGCCTTATTGTGTTGATTGGCAAATCCTCCCGAAGCAAAACCATAGGACCCCCTGCCTCCCGACTGCCAGCTCCAGAAATTCAAGTTTGAACCGTCGGGAAGTTGATTCAGGTAATAATACCCTTCATCGTCAAACAGGAATCCCAACCGGGTCAATTCCTCCTTTGACAAATGAAGAATCTCCCCCCGAAAGGTGGTGTCCCTGCGCTCAGGTCCGGCAGGACTTTGAGCCAGCGATATGGGGTTTCCAAGGTTTCCGGTTACGGCGTATCCCGGTTGTGTCAATGGCTTGAGTTCTTTGCCGGTTTTCGGCCTGGTTCCCAGGTCCTTTTCAAAGTCGGTTGTTTCCTCCACAGCCGGGCTGACCGGTTCCGGCTGGTTAAGTTGTTTCTCCCTTTCAACAGGGTTCCAGACAAGCAAAGCCGATGTTATTATGACCAATGGTGTAATCATGATAAGAATTTTTAACGGATTGGACTTTTTAATGATCCGTCCGGGCCGTAAGGAGGATTTAACAGCGAAAGGGGATGATTTTCCCGTGTTGATCAGGGATTGCACCTGATTTGCAGAGAAATCCGGAACGGCATTCCTAATCTGCCCGATCAGTTCATCGATATTTTTTCCCCTTGTCATCTGTTTTCCTCCATTCCGGCACCCTTATCAGGTGCCTTTGACCTCTCAAGCGACGGTTCCAACCATTGCCGCAATTGTTCCCGTCCGCGTTTCAGCCGCATTTTCACCCCCGACAGCGTTCCTCCCTGCATTTGCCTGATTTCTTCGATGGAAAAACCCGAGAGCTCAAACAATATGAATGCCTCCCGTTGTTTGGAGGGCAGCCGGTCGAGAAGCTCAAACATTAAGTTCACGTCATATTCCATTTCCGGCGATGACCCCGGATCCTTAATCATTCCCGCCAGGATTTCATCAAAAACCCCGCGAAACCTGAGCCGGCGGAATTCATGCAACCGGAGCCGCCTGGCAACGCCGAACAGGTAGGCTCTGAAATGATCCGGCCTTCTGAGCTTCTCCAGGTTTTCAAAGACCACCAGGATGGCTTCGCCCGCCAGGTCAGCGGCATCTTCGCGACTACCGGTCAAACCGCGGCAATACCTCAGGAACCCTGCGTGATGCGGAGTGTACAGCTCCATAAACACATCCTGTTTCGACGGATCCAATTGCGGCAATTGTTTTCAGTAATATAGTGCCTTGAAATCGAAAAAAGTCACAGAGGACCTGAAAAATCAGTCTTTTATGCACCTGATCGAATAGCCGAATGTCTTCCAGCCGTCGGTGAGGTGAAGCAGATCATCATTTGAGGTCAGGAAAGCCGACCGACCTTTTGAAGCCAAACGGGCAGAATTGGAGGACCAATAGAAGGCCTGGTCACCCAATCCTGCATAATAGGGCCTTCCGGATTGATCATATCCGAGATATCCGGCTGCTAGAGCATTGAATCCACTATCTCCCCTCACCACGGCATCCGGTCCGTTCCAATGGCTGTTCCCGTATTCCTTGAGCTTTTCACCAGCCTGATCATCCAGGAAAGCGGATAAATTCACCCAATCCTGATAAGTTGGCAGGTGCCATCCGGCTGGGCAGACCTTCAGCGCTGTCGCCCAATCGTATAGCCTCCCATAAACTGAACAATTCACCGTGTCCTTGTCAAAGCAAAAGGAACCCTTGCCTGCTTTGAAGTTCAGGTTCTGCGACATCCAGGTCTGATCCCCGATTTTCACCCAGCCATATGACCGGCTATCCCTTTCATCCTTGAAAGATCCCGTTTCCTGACCCACAAGGCTCAGTGCAACCAGAAGGTAGGAGAAAAAGCCTATTAATAGCTTGAAGGAGGTAAAGGTTTTCATTTGGCTAAAATTATCAGTTCAGGTACATTGTATAGAGGCTTTTGTAGCGTTGCTCCTGGCGGTCGCGAAACATAAACCAGACCTGGTTGTGGTGGACCTGGACCTTTTCAATGAACGGGTGGTTGGGAACCGATATCTCGCGTTTCACCATTCCGGTTGCCATATCGAGTTCCTTGAGCGTAAACCGGCCGGTCAGCGGGGTCCTCCAGATTGCATACACCTTGTCCGTCTTCCCGTCGACTACGATATCCTGGGTAAAACTTATGGCATCCAGATCATAAGCTTTTCTGCCAAGGGCATCGTAATACATCATCGTATGGAACAGGGTGGGAACCTTTTTCACCGAGCGCCCCTGTTCGTTGAAAAATTCAATTTCGTTATTGAAGAAATTGAAGAGGACCATCTGGTTTTTATAGGCAATGATAGGGACGCGGACATTTCTCTGCTTCAGGTAACGAATATTGCCGAATTCATCGTAGATAAGCTTGACCCTTTTTATTGTATCCGTATCTCTGACCAGAAAATGAGTGCTGTTGGATTTCTCATCGGAATTCTGGAAAAACAGTTTATCATTCAGTCGGCACCTGATCGGGAACAGATATTTCTCACAATCCTCGTATTTGCTGGGATAAAGCAGGTAAATGCGGTCTTTATTGACGTAAATCTGCCAGACCCTGTTTTTTGCCAGCAATTGAACCTCTCCGTATGTGTCTTTAAAAAGGTAAACCATCCTTGGCCTGGGTTCATCGGGAAACCTGATCATTTTGCCCATATCGTGCAGGTCGCGGTACGAGAAGATAAACCCCCCCAGGTTGGTGAGATAAATCCTCTGTTTCAGCGAATCATTCGCTGACCGGGCCAAGATCAGGAGCCTGTCATTCCAGACCTCATAATCCAGGACCAGCAGGCTGTCGCCTTGGAGAATATTTCGAAATCTTTGGTTGTAAACTGTCACCTCCCCGATCGTTTTCATTTCGGGAACCAGCCTGACCCTTACCGGCATTGGTGTTTGGCTGTTAATGGAGACCTGCCGGGTCTCAAAACCCATATAGCTGAAAATGAGAACATTGTGGGCTGATGAGAGTCTTATTCTAAAAAATCCGCTGGTGTTTGTAGTGGTCCCTGCCGAAGAGCCTGCAACGGAAATATTCACAGATGCCAGGGGTTGGAGGGTAACGGAATCATAAACATACCCCGAGCAGGTCAATCTGGCTTCCTGGGCGTTTCCGGGGAATGCCGACAGGACTAAAAGAAATCCTAGTATTATGGTTTGTATCATAATTCGAGTGATCAAAAATCCTGGCTGGAAGAGCTGAGGGCAGTAATTTAAAAGGGGGATCTTAAAAATAAAAAAAAATTGGGAGAGAAAACATACGACCTGGACGTGCCGACCAAATTGACCAGTCTCTGCCGATTTAAACTGACCACCGCCACCGAAAAACATACTCCAGGTAATTCTCCCTGCTGATGACCGATTAACTGGCATCCGGATACCATTGCGGAAATTCCCTTATATTTGGTTGACTTTTACGCCCATGGTCACTTTCGAAGCTGTCATTATCGTGCTTGATTGGACTCCTGCACTCCATTGATTTAAACCCCATCCAATGAAACCAAAAACCATTTTCGCTTTTGCCCTCATCGCAGTGTGCCTGGCCTCCTGCACGAAGGATCCTCTTAAAACCTATCCGCCGGAACTGACCACCATCAAGGAGAGCCTGGAGTCGACGTTCAACCGGCTGGACTCCATCCTGGATGCCTCGACCAACCGGCTGGCTCCCATCATCGATGACACGACCGCGATCCGGGCGGAGCTGAAATCCTTGTATAGCCAGAGGCCCGGATATGTCCTCGAATATGCCCTGGTCTCCCCGGCGGGGATCCTGAAGATCATCGAGCCGCCAACTTACTACTCTATGGAGGGTTATGATATCAGCGGACAGGCACACATCATTAAGCTCTTTCAAACGAAGGCCCCCGTCCTGAGCGCCACTTTTCTCGCCGTTGAGGGTTTCTATGCCGTGGTGGACGTGCATCCGGTCTTGAAGGAGCAGCAGGCGGCGGGTGCCCTGACCGCCCTCTTTTATCCGCACCAGATGATGGACCCGGTCATCAATCCCCTACTGGAGGGCCAGGATTTTGAAATCTGGATGATGGAGGAGGGGGGAACCCTGATCTGGGACCAGGATCTGCCGGATATCGGGCGTAACCTCTTCACCGACCCCTATTACGACCCGTTCCCCAACCTGCGGGTGGCCCTGGAAAAGATCGTTGCGGAGGATTACGGGGAGACCACCTACTCGTTTTACCAGGCCGGCACCGATATTGAGGTCGTGAAGCTGGCCCACTGGGTGACCTTCAGCCGCCACGGCCAGGAGTGGAAGATCGTGCACGTGCGGATCGAGTAGCCAATTAAACCTGTCAGGTCTCTCAGACCTGACAGGTTTACCCGATCAGGCTTGCCCTACCGGCTTTTTCCGTAATGAAATCAATCTCCACACCGTTTTGGTCCCTGAAATAGAACAGGTTTTATCGCAAAAAATGAAGACAATTTATAATAGCATTACAAATTGTCTTTAATAATAGGCAAATTCGGATGAACAACAAACCCGCCTATTTCAGCACCTTATCGGCGGCCAGCTTGCCGGTCAGGATGGAGATCGGGAATCCCGCGGGACTGTAAACCCACTGGCCGGCCTGGTAAACCAATGGCAGGATCGTATTGACGGATCGGGCGATGCTCAATAGTTTGCTGGTTACCGGCATAGAGGGATTGGTAAAGGCCCATCCGGTAATCCCGCCATCCGTGTTGCCGGTCAGCCTCTCGATGGTCAGCGGGGAGGATGAGAAGCGGTCGGTAACCTTCTCCTTGATCCCAGGGAAGATGCTCTCATCGAGCACGCGCACGAAGTCTTCCTCCAATAACTCCTTGCACTCCCCCGACCACCCGAATTCGTCGATCTTCCTGATCAGTCGGTAGTCGAATAACAGACTGATAATCAAGCCGGTTTTGCCTTCCGGGGCCAGCGACGGATCGCGCAGGGCGGGGATGGCTATTTCATAGGTATTCAGGCTGCAGTAATCGTGCAGGTACTGCTTGATCCTGTTCTTCAACCCGATATTCGCCGGGTCGGGATCGGGATCGTTGAGGAAGGGATCGAGATCGTGCGACGACAGGGTAGAGATGCCCGTTTTGACCGGAGTGGAGAAGAAGTGCACGGTACAGATCCCGGAAATATATGCGT
>JAWOHI010000032.1:0-4083 GCA_046485255.1 Bacteroidales bacterium | reverse complement strand
TCAACCCCATAAAGTAGGTCCAGCCAAGCACCCGGCCCGGCGTGGAGGAGATGATCTCCGCAAAACCCGGCACCGTAAGCCAGGCGGCCAGCGGCGGCACGATCAGCCACGAAAAAAGCCCCCCAAACATCCAGAAACTCTCCCACGCCCATCCCTTTACCTTGTTGTAGGGCATATAAAAGCTGCCCGAGGCAAATCCGCCAATCGAGTGATAAATAATCCCTAAAATGACCTGCATTTCTTATGGTTTATCCGGTTAATCAAGTCCCTGCCGTTTTCTGCCGGAAGGATTCAATCCAAAAATAACTTTTTCCCTGCCAACCGGATCACCCGGAGAACAAATCGGAAAAATCTTTGTTTCAGTTCAAAACCAAGATTATGGAAAGTCTGATAATAGAAATCCCCGGCAAGGGGGATATGGATGCCACGGTAGAATCCATTCTTCAGAGCGCGGCAGCCAGGAGCTGGAAAAACCCGGCCACGCATAACCTCCGGCAGATCCTCCTCAACTTTGGGAAAGAGGTGCGCCCGGTTAAGGTGATTGAGCTATGCCGGCCCGACTATTCATTCAAAATCCTGGAAATGAACGACGAACGCTCAGCAGCGGTGTTTATGCCGTGCCGGATCTCGGTGTATGAGAAGGAGGACGGCAAAGCCTATATCAGCCTGATGAACCCACTCCTGATGACCGGACTGCTGCCCGAACCGGTGGCCCAGGTTATGGTCGAGGCCTCCGATGAGCTGATGGAGGTCGTTCGGGAAGCCATCGGCTAATCAACCTTCAACTCGCCAAACAGGGCCTCCGGGGAAAAATATATTGCTCCCGGTTTGTAACTTTTTGCCCAAATCGGATTCTTATTACATAAATTAGAACCGATGAAAAGATTTGGCACTCATTTTCTGCTATTTGCGATTTTGGCCGGCCCGTTGAGCGCCTTCGGCCAGGCCTCAACCGGCACCATCAGGGGGACCATCCTGAACGGAACAGACCAGGCCCCTTTCGAACAGGTTAACGTGGCCGCCTATCTCTTGCCCGATTCCACCCTGACCGGAGGGGTTGCCACCGATGCAAACGGATCCTTCTCGATAACCGGCCTCCCAGTGGGACGCTACCTCCTGGTGGCACGCTACGTGGGTTTTGTTCCTTATCAAACCACGATCGATCTTACTGACCAGCAGCCCGTTCACGATCTGGGAACCATCCGGCTCCAGGAGTCGGCCCAGGCCTTGCAGGGTGTTGAGGTGGTGGCCGCCAAACCAGAAATCATCTACCAGGCCGACAAGAAAGTGCTTAACGTGGCCCAGATCAAGCAGACCGGAGCCACCACACTGGTGCAAGTGCTTGAAAACGCCCCCGGGATCACCGTCGATGCCCAAGGGAACGTGCTGTTGCGGGGCAGCTCCAACTACAAGCTCCTGATTGACGGGAAACCGTCGCCGGTAGCCGGCACATCGCTGCTGCAGCAGCTCCCGGTCGATATGGTGGAGAACATAGAGATTATGACCAACCCGTCGGCCAAATACGAAGCGGAAGGCAATGCCGGCATCATCAACCTCGTCCTGAAAAAGCAGAAAGCCGCCGGCTTTAACGGTCAGGCCACCCTTACCGCCGGATGGAACAATAAGTACATCGGCGACCTACAGGCCGGTTACCGCAAGCAGAAAGTCAACATTTTCGCAGGCCTTTCGGGAAACTACATCGAAACCAGCGCCTCCGGGATCATTAACCGCATCGTGTATGACTCCCTGAACTCATTCGACCGCAACAGCTACCTCGACCAGGCCGTTGCCGTTAAGAGCCTGAACTTCAACGCGGGCCTCGACTACGACATCAACAGCCGGAACTCTATCGGGGTGAGCAGCAGGCTGGGCAAGATGTACAACAATGTCGATATAGTGAACCAAACCACCACCGGGATCACCGATGGCCCGCCATCCGGTTGGATCCTGTTCAACAATGCCCTCAACCTGGATGCTTTCTTCTACAATCCGCAGGTGAACTACCGGCATAAGTTCAACGACCAGGGCCATCAGCTGGATATCGATGTTTTCGCGGGCGGGATCAGTGGAACCCTGGCCCAGCTGTCACACGAATATGCCTCGGATGCCGACTGGACCCCCGGGACCGATTATCTTCAGAAAAACCAAACCTCCACCCTGCTCGATATCCGGGATATCCGTTTCAAATCGGATTATGTCCGCCCCTTTGAGAGCGGCAATAAACTGGAGACCGGCGCCCAGTTGACCCTCTACCACGACCAGTCCGATTTCTCCTACTTCGATTTCGATCGCACAGCATCCGATTGGGTCCTGAACAACAACTATTCGAATGATTTCCTCCTGCTCCGGGATATTTACGCCGCTTACGGAATGTGGTCGGGGAGCATCAAAAAGATGAACTACACCCTCGGCCTGCGCGGAGAGTTCACCGATCAGACCCTCAAACAGAAAACAATGGAGGACGAATACCACTCCAGTGCGTTCAACCTCTTTCCCAGCGGCTCAGCTTCGTGGGAGCTGCCCAAGAGCCAGTCGGTCCAGTTCAGCTTCAGTCGCCGCATCGTCCGTCCGTCGGGGCTCGATCTCAATCCATTCCCCCAGTTCGTGGATAATGCCACCATCCGGGTTGGCAATCCCGACCTGATGCCACAACTGACCCAGTCGTTCGAGCTATCGTGGCAGAAACAGGTGAAGATCGGGTCACTGTCGGCTCAGGGGTATTACCGCCGCGACCGCAACGTGAACAGTTTCGGCGTGGTTCTCGATGAGCTGAACCGAACGGTACTGAAACCGGTCAACGCCAACCTGGCACACTCCTCCGGCGTTGAGCTGAACGGAAACCTCCAGGCGACCAAGTGGTTGCGACTAATCGCCAACACCAATGTCTATCACTATTTGCTGCAGGATCCCACGATGGCCGACAGCATCGCCAACCAGAACATCACCTGGTCGGCCCGCCTGAACTCCATTTTTCTCTTGGGCAAGAATACGCGCTTCGTAGTCACCGGGAATTATACCGGCCCCACCCTGATGTTGCAGGGTCGATCCGAAGCCACCTTTATGGTCAACCTGGGGCTGACCCAGACAATGATGAACCGCCAGGCTTCATTGACGCTGGGTGTCCGTGATCTCTTCCGGACTGCAAGGTCCAGGTTTACAACCTATTCCAATGGGCTTACGGTTTACACCAATATGCGCGGCGAATCGCCAATGGTAACCCTGACCTTCACCTACAACCTCAACAATTATCAGCAACGGGTGGAAGAAGAGCAGCTGAATATGAACTTCATTCGATGACGTTGGCCAAAGCTAAAGATGTCAACTTTTCAGAAAGTTGTCATCTTTAAGCACGTTGTCAACCTCAGTGTATTCAAACCCCCTCCCCAGCGCGAAGTTGATCAGCTTCTGCCTCCTGGTGCGGGGGTTTGCCTCGTTTTTAAGCGTGCGGGCCTTCTTTTCCAGTAGGTCCTTCAGGATGGAGGTGTATTGTTCCTCATCGATCTCCTCCAAGGCCTTATCGATGATTCCGGACTCAACACCCTTACCTTTGAGCAGATATCGGATCTTGATCCGGCCCCAACCGTTCAGCTTCAACTTATCCCGGACAAATGCCCGGGCGTACCGTTCATCATCGAGAAAGAGCTGTTTCCTCAACTCTTCAATAACCTCTTCAATATCAGAATGATCAATCCCCCAGGCTCGCATTTTTCCCCGGATCTCGTTGTCGCAATGCTCCTGACGCGCGCAGGCCGCCATCGCCTTGCTTAATGCCTCTTTCTTATCCATTCGTTGCCCTGATCATCCGGTTGCGTCCGTGAATATCCTGCCGGAGCTCTACCGTATTAAAATGCCGCTGAAATAGTTCCACCGTTCGGGATGCCAGCGGGTGATGTAATTCAACGTAAACCGATCCGGAAGGTTTCAACAGGGTATCCGCTTTTTGAGCGATCACCCGGTAGAAAATCAGGGGATCCTGATCCGGAACAAAAAGGGCACTTCCGGGCTCAAAATCAACTACCTGGCGCTCCATCGTTTCCCGTTCATTCAGAGGAATATAGGGCGGGTTGCTCACGATCAGGATCA
>JAWOHI010000352.1:0-3273 GCA_046485255.1 Bacteroidales bacterium | reverse complement strand
TGCTTTGACAACCAGGTGAGCAAGTCCACGCTGATCCTGGCATCCCACAACCTGGTCGGGGCGTTCCGGGAGGTCGACTATTTTCCTTCCTATGAGATCTTTATGGACGATTTGCGCGATTACCGGTTTTATGATGCCGATATGATCCACCCCGGGCCGGCAGGGGTGGAATATGTCTGGCACCGGTTCCTGGAGGTGACCATCGACCGGAAATCCCGGCAGGTGATGTTGGAGATCGAGTCGGTGAGGAAAGCCGTTGGACATCGCTCGAAAGGCTTTATGACTCCCGCACACGCTGATTTTTTGAAGAAGAACCTGGAAAAGGTCCTTGACCTGGCCGAACGGTATCCGTTTCTTGACCTAACGGAGGAGGAAAACTATTTCCGGAGATTATTTTCAGCTTCAGAGGATCAGCCCTGATTTCAGGAGCTCTTCGAGATCTTCCGGAGTATCCACGCCAAAGCTCTCAGAGCCGGTCAATCCACACAGGATCCGGTACCCGTGCTCCATCCAGGCGAGCTGCTCCAGCGATTCGGTTATGGCAGCCGGCCCGGTCGGCAGTGTGGCGATTCTCTCAAGGGTATCGGTCTTGAAGGCATAAACACCCACGTGGGTGTGGAAAACCGGCGTGAAACCCCCAGGCAGGGGTTGGCGGATGAAGGGTACCGGTAGCCTGGAAAAATAGAGGGCATACCCCTGCCGGTCGAGGACTACCTTCACACGGTTCGGATTCTTTATAATAGCCTGGCTGGTTTCAGCTTTCACTAGGGTGGCGATTTCCACCCCGGGGCGGCTGATCAGTCCGGCAAGGGTGTCCAGGTCAATAGGGTCGATGAGCGGTTCATCGCCCTGGACATTGATGACCCAGTCGAACCTGACCTGCCTCAAAGCTGAATAGTTTTTCGCTGCTTCCGCGCAGCGGCTGGTTCCGTTGGGGTGATGGGGGGAGGTGAGTACCACTTCGGCCCCAAAGCGATTGGCCTCCAGCGCAATACGTTCATCATCCGTCGCGATTACCACATTGCGGATGTGGGAGGCTACGCGCTGATAAACCCTTACGACCATTGGTATGCCCTGGATCAGGACCAGTGGCTTGCCAGGGAACCGCGATGATCCCCAGCGGGCCGGGATCACGGCCAGCAGGTTGTGGGGTTCGTCCTTAAGAATGCCGGTCATTATGGTGAATTCGCAGGTCAGGTCAAAATTACGCGGAAAGTTGTAAATTTACTGGTTTTGAACAAGAATCCTGTCGAAGGAGGGATTATACTCATTACCTTATAGTTGGCATGGACGTACAGAAGATCAAGCAGCGATTTGAGATTATCGGCAACTCCCCTTCCCTTCACCGGGCGATCGAAGTGGCGGTTCAGGTGGCTCCCACCGATCTGTCGGTTCTGATTACCGGGGAGAGTGGCACCGGGAAAGAACGGTTTCCCCAGATCATTCATCAATACAGCGCCCGGAAGCACGGTCCTTACATTGCCGTCAACTGCGGCGCCATACCCGAGGGAACGATTGATTCGGAGCTTTTCGGGCACGAAAAGGGTGCCTTTACCGGCGCCCACGAAGCCCGGAAAGGTTACTTTGAGGAGGCTAATGGAGGCACCATCTTCCTGGATGAGATCGGCGAGCTGCCGCTATCCACGCAGGTGAGGCTGTTGCGGGTGCTCGAGGCTGGCGAATTCATCCGGGTCGGTTCGTCGAAAGTCCAGAAAACCAATACCCGCCTGGTAGCGGCAACGAACGTGGACATCCAGAAAGCCGTGGCCAATGGCCGCTTCCGTGAAGATCTCTATTATCGCCTTAACACCGTTCCGATCCATATTGCCCCCCTTCGAAGCAGAAAAGATGATATTTATCTGTTGTTCAGGAAGTTTGCAATGGATTTTGCCGAGAAATACCAGATGCCGGTCATCCGGCTCGACGAGGAGGCCCAGGTGCTGCTCGAAAACTATTCCTGGCCAGGCAACATCCGGCAGCTGAAGAACATATCGGAACAACTGTCCATCATCGAGCAGGACCGTCTGGTGACGGCCGCGCGACTGAAGCAGTACCTGCCTGTAGGCGACCGTACCAGCCTCCCGGTTCTGTACCCCAGGGGGGGCGAGGAGCCTTCCTTCCGGAATGAAAGGGAGATTCTTTACCAGATCCTGTTTGATATGAAGCGCGATGTCAACGAGCTGAAAAAGCTGGTTAACGACCTGATGAACCAGGGCGAGCTGCATTCCGTCGTTGATAAAGAGGAGTCGCCCATTTTCACCAGGCTTTATGAGGAGACACAGGCCAGAGTCGATCCGGGCATCACCGCAACCCAACCGGTTCACGTCAAGCACCTCGACGAAGCTCAGATTGAGGATACCGAAGAGATCATCGAGGAGTCGCTCTCCATTCAGGACAAGGAGGTTGAGCTGATCCGGAAAGCCCTGAGGAAACATCTGGGCAAGCGCAAGCTTGCCGCACAGGAGCTTGGGATCAGCGAAAGGACCCTGTACCGTAAGATCAAGGAGTTTGGCGTGGAGGAATAATCGGCGTGGAGGAATAATCGTTATGCAGAGGCCTTTGCCAATGAAAAACTTAAAAAAACCGGCAGGAATGATTCACGCCGCGGTCCTGGTTCTGCTGGCGGCGGGCCTGTTCACGTCCTGCAAGATCCAGTACTCCTTTACGGGTGCCTCCTTGACCCCCGAAATGAAGACCGTCTCGGTGTCGTTCTTCCCCAACCGGGCCCCGATCGTGAACCCGTCGTTAAGTCAGGACTTCACTGAGAAGCTGAAAGATAAGTTCATCAGTCAAACGAGCCTGCAAATGATCAGCGAAGGAGGGGACCTCCACTTCGAGGGGGAGATCCGGGGCTACGACACCAGGCCGATGGCCATCACGGGCGATGAAAGGGCAGCCCTGAACCGCTTCTCAATCACGATTTTTGTCAAATTCATCAACGAAGTGGATCAGACCAAGAACTTTGAATCCACCTTTACCGCCTATGAAGACTTTGAAAGCGACAAGGGGTTGGATATGGTGGAGGGTGAGCTGATTCCGCTCATTCTTGAGAAGATCATCGAGGATATCTTTAACCGTGCAGTCGTGAACTGGTAGGAAATGAATGCGGAGCAATTTCTGAAATGCCTCGAAAATCCGGAGTTGATCCGGAAGGAGCAACTGGATGAGCTGAACGAGATCATCAGCGAGCATCCCTATTGCCAGCCGGCCCAGCTGCTCTACCTCAAGTGCCTCAACCTAACCGGTGGAGTCCAGTTTGCCAAGCAACTCCGC
>JAWOHI010000020.1:0-4840 GCA_046485255.1 Bacteroidales bacterium | reverse complement strand
TTCGACGTCAAACTTCATACCACATGTCTTAGATAGATCAGCTTTTAAAAATTGAAAATAAGTCTAACACAACTAAAACTATCATTATGTTGTTAAAGAGATCACTACTAGCCTTATTGGTACTGAGCTTCCTGCTGGTCACCTCCTGTCAGAAAGACCCTGAAGTCATCGAATCACAGGTACTTGCTGAGTACCTCGAATCCACCGACTCCCCCCTTGGCAAGGATTACGTCAACACGGATCTTCCGTCCATTATGGCAGCCAGCGAGGTGAAGACCCTCAATGAAACCGGCCAGGTTTACATCATCGACCTCCGTTCGGCTGCCGATTTTGCAACCGGGTACATCCAGAATGCGCATAACGTAGCTCTCTCAGACCTGGTGAACCACATCAAGGGCGTTGAACTCACTCCATACACCAAGGTAGCGTTGGTATGCTATACCGGACAAACGGCCGGTTTTGCCACCGCCCTGCTCCGGTTGATGGGTTATGACAAGGCCTTTTCAATGAAGTTCGGGATGTGCGCCTGGCACACGGATTTCGCCGGCAGGTGGAACACCACTGTCGCCAATGGCAATGCCTACGCTTCCCAGTTTGTCACTACCCCGACCGAAAAAGGGCCGGCCGGAGCGCTTCCCACCCTTGCCACCGGAAAAACAACTGGCCAGGAGATCCTGGAAGCCCGGATCACCGACCTTCTGACTGAGGGTTGGACTCCTGCCAGCATCACTTCTGCAACGGTTTTTGGCAACTTGAGCAGCTACTACATCGTCAATTACTGGCCTGCCAACCATTACGAGATCGGCCACATTCCTGGGGCAATGCAGTACACCCCGAAAGCTTCGCTCAAGCTTGACGCAGACCTAAAAACCCTGCCCACAGATAAAACCATCGTGCTCTACTGCTACTCAGGCCAAACCAGTGCCTTCCTGGCTGCCTACCTCAGGCTCCTGGGTTACGATGCCAAATCCTTACTTTTTGGCACCAACGGAATGATTTACGACATTATGAAGAACAACAACCTGACGATCTGGAAAGAATCGGAGGTTATGAACTACGATTACATTAAATAGTCCTTCATAGTTACATTTCGTGTAAAGGCTGTCCCATTGTGGGGGACAGCCTTTTCTTTTTGGCTCAGCTTCAGCAGGTCGGGGCGAAGTGCTATCTTTGTGGGGATGAGACGACGTGTCGTCATAGGACTTTCGGGCGGGGTGGATTCCGCCGTTGCCGCCTGGCTGCTGAAGCAGCAGGGGCACGACGTGATCGGGCTGTTTATGCGCAACTGGACCGATACCACTGGTCTTAAATCGGCCGGTTGCTCCTATGAAGATGACCTCCTGTTTGCCGAAATGGCCGCCAACAAGATTGGGATACCCTTCCACGAGGTGGACCTCAGCGAGGAGTACCGCCAGAGGGTGGTTGATTACCTATTCAGGGAATATGAGGCAGGGAGGACCCCCAACCCGGATGTCCTCTGCAACCGGGAGATCAAGTTCGATGCTTTTGCGAGGGAGGCCTCCCGGTTGGGGGCCGACGGCATCGCCACCGGACACTACGCCCGCATCCTTGAGACAGCGGTGGAGGGCCGGACCATTTACCGCCTGCTGGCCGGAGTGGATAAGAACAAGGACCAGAGCTACTTCCTTTGCCAGCTCAACCAGGAGCAGCTCAGCCGCGCCCTTTTCCCGTTGGGAGACCTGATAAAGCCCCGCGTGCGGGAGATCGCCCTGGAGCAGGGACTGGCCAATGCTGAGCGCCGGGATTCGCAGGGGATCTGCTTTATCGGCAAGGTTGACCTTCCCACCTTCCTGCAGCAGCAGCTGACACCACGGCAAGGGGTGATCATCGAGATCCCCAAGGATATCAGGATGCCGGAAGCCGGAAGCGACGTGGAAACCCTGGCCCGCCCCCGGCAGCTCGAACCGGAGATGGGCCAACCGGTCGGGACCCATCAGGGCGCGCACTTCTACACTATCGGCCAGCGGAAAGGGCTCAACGTGGGAGGCAAGGCCGAGCCCCTCTTCATCCTTGCCACCGATGTTGACCGGAACATCATCTATGTCGGTCAAGGCCAGGATCATCCCCTCCTCTTCAGAAAAGCACTGCTGGTCAGGGCTGAGGAGGTCCACTGGATCAGGCCCGACCTGTCAATGGCGATTGGCGATGAGCGCCGCTGCCTTGCGCGAATCCGCTACCGCCAGGAACTCCAGCCAGCCACGCTTATCAGCAAGCCGGAAGGGCTTTATCTCCTCTTCGACCAGCCACAGCGCGCCGTGGTGCCCGGGCAATTTGCCGCCTGGCACGACGGCGACGAGGTGACCGGCAGCGGACCAATCAGCCCTCCGGGCCAACCTGACACCTGACACCTGACACCTGACACCTGATACCTGATACCTGATACCTGACACCTGACACCTGATACCTGACACCTGTCATGCTTGAACCAGTCCTCTACATCGGCATTGCCCAATCGATCTTCGGCGGCATCGTGATTGCCGTGAGAAAGCCGCAGATGCCGGCCGACAGGATCCTTTCCGCCTGGCTCTTCCTGATCGCCATTGAAATGATCCTGGCCCTGGTCAAACTCAACTGGCTCGACCATCTGCCCTACGAGATCCCATTTCTGGTACTTCCGCTCACCTACGGGCCCTTCCTCTATCTGTACGTCCGGACCCTGATCGCCCGAAACCCGAGGAGCCGGTGGATCGACCTGGTCCATTTCGCTCCCTTCATCCTCTTTCTCGGGCTTGCCTTCCTCTTTCGCACCGATGTGGGCCTGGATAGTCGGCTGCCGGTCTGGGCCAACCCCGGCAAGATGGCCAAGGTTATATACGAGATCCTGGTATTCAGCTCATTCACCACCTATAGCATCATCGCATACATCCTGCTCACACGCCACCGCAAGGCCATCCTGGAGGAGTTCTCCTACCGTTCGGGACGGATCACCCTGACGTGGCTCCTGTTTTTATCGATCACCGTTTATGCCTCCTATGCCCTCACCTTCCTGTCGGCCGGGGTCCAGATGCTCGTAATCCACCTGCCCTTTGATCCGAAGATCTTTTCATTCACGGGCTTGACGCTGGTATCCATTGCATTCAGCTTCTACGGGCACCAGCAGTCGGGCATCTACCACGGCCGCAAACCCATCGCCTTGGAGGCCAACGACGACGAGGGAGCAGGTAAGTATGCCAAGTCGGGGCTCAGCCGGGAGGAGCTAAAAGCCATTACCGATGCCCTTCGGAAGCTGATGGAGAAAGAGAAGCTCTTCATCGATCCGGAACTAACCCTGGCCGATGTATCCTCAAAGCTCTCCATACCCCGGCATCACCTGACCCAGGCCATCAATACGGAACTGAACAAGAACTTTTTCACTTACATCAATGAATTGAGGGTGGGTCTCTTTATGATAAGGATCGTTCAAAAGAAATTCAGGCATTACACGATCCTGGCCCTCGCTTACGATTGCGGGTTTAACTCCAAATCCACCTTCAACTCGGTGTTTAAGAAGGTCACGGGGTTCACTCCGACCGAATACATCAACTCCCTCTCCATCTGATAGATAAGGGTGCAGTCCGATTGGCTCGGACGTCCTGATTCCCAAGCCCGGCAAGCTCGAGCGACCTGCAGGTTCATTGGCGGTATTTTTACTACAAAAAAGCCATGAACGTCAAGTCCTTCCTGATCATTTCCATTCTCCTGTCAGCCGTCGGAGTAAACGCACAGGGCGTATTTGAGTCGAGCCTTTCAGGGAGCCCCGCTTCCGGAGCCGACCGCCTCTCGATTGGTGGCTACACCCGCGGGGCGCTCTTCCTGGGCCTCATCCCGGAGCAGGATCCCCTCCTGCGCAGCCTTTATTCCGAAACATCGCTCAAGCTTAAATATGCGGGTGGCTCGTGGGGCGGTGCCTTCACCGATATTCGCTTCCGGACCGGAGTTGAATATGGCGATAACGTTCACGAGATAAACATCCGTGAGGCCTATGCCGATTTTAACCTGGGGCGGCTTGGGTTGCGGTTTGGCAAGCAGATCCTTTCGTGGGGCCGGGCCGATGGGTTCAATCCCACCGACAACCTGACTCCAAAAAACTACTTTGTCCGCTCTGGCGAGCCGGACGACCTCAAACAGGGCAACCTTCTACTGAGGGCTCAATATCAGCCCTTTGACTTCCTCCGGCTCGAGGCCGACCTGATCCCCTGGTATGTCCCCTCCCAGTACCGGTTCGACCTGGTGGGGATGCCCGCGTTCGTGGCCATTGATCCGGTGAGCCATCCCGGTTTTGCCTGGGACGGCTGCGCGGTAGGAGCGAAAGCCGACCTGATTTTCGGAGCTATTGAGGGGGCCCTCTCCTGGTACAGCGGCTACGATCACCTCCCGGCTCTGGCCCCCGGCCAGCTTCCGGCACCCCCATTCACCGACTTTACCGTCCACCTGATGCAGAAACCCTACCGTCAGCAGGTTTTTGGCGCCGATTTCGCCACCACCCTCCTGGGAACCGGCCTGCGGGGTGAGTTCGCGGTCAAAATTCCAGAGGAAGATTCCGCCAATCCTTTCCGACCAAACACTGAATATCAATGGGTTGTCAGTCTGGACAGGGGGTTTGGCCCCTTCCGCCTGATCGCTGCCTATAATGGGAAATGGGTGGATGACTTCGTTCCGGCCGATCCGCCCGGCGAATTCAACCCGGCCCTGCTCGCAGATCCCACGCTCTGGCCCTTCCTGGAGGGAATGTTTGCCTCACAGATAGGCTATTACAATCGCATCCTGTTCGACCAGACCCACGAGATCAGCCATACGCTCCTGTTCAGGCCATCACTACAGCTATTCCACGAGGCGCTCG
>JAWOHI010000326.1:0-7346 GCA_046485255.1 Bacteroidales bacterium | reverse complement strand
AGGTCCAGACCCTCCTCAAAACTGGACACCGGCTCGATGACAACGACGGGGCCAAACACCTCGCGGGCGCACACCTTCATCTCGCGGGTGGTCCCTGTGATTACGGTAGGCTGGACGTATGAGCCCTCCCGCTTCCCACCCGTCAATACCCTGGCGCCCCCCTTCACCGCCTCTCCGATCCAGGTTTCGACCCGGATGGCATTGCCTTCATCGATCATTACGGAGATATCGGTAGCCGGATCCAGCGGGTCGCCGGGGACGAGCCTCCCGGTCCGTTCGAGAAACCGGCGGATGAACTCATCAAAGAGCGGCGCCAGGACGAAGATCCGCTGCACGTGGATGCACACCTGGCCGGAATAGGCAAAAGCCCCCGTAACGCATTTTGCGACAGCCATCTCCAGACGGGACGGATCGGTCACGAGCACGCCGGCATTGCCCCCGAGCTCCAAGACCACCCTTTTGCGGCCCGCATCATTCTTCATTTTCCAGCCCACCTCCGGCGATCCGGTGAAGGTGAGCAGCTTGATCCTGTGGTCGGTAACCAGGAGATTGCCCGTTTCGCGCTTCATCGGCAAAATTGATATTACGCCGTCCGGGAGGCCAGCCCGGCTGATGATTCCGGCCAGTTCCAGGATGGATACGGGAGTCTGTGAGGCCGGCTTGAGGATGATCGGACAGCCGGCTGCCAGGGCGGGTGCAATCTTATGGGCCGAAAGGTTGAGCGGGAAATTGAACGGGGAGATGGCTCCCACCAACCCAACCGGAAAATAGCGGAGCCAGCCCTCCTTGCCATCCCCCGATGGCGTCCAGTCGATGGACAGGTACTCGCCGGGCAGTCGCCGGGCCTCCTCCGAGGCGACCCGGAAGGTTTGGGTGGCCCGGTCCACCTCGATCAAGGCGTAACGGATCGGTTTGCCCGCCTCCTGGCAAAGCAAGCGGGCGAGCGTCTCCCTGGACTCTTCCATTCGGTCAGCAATCTCCTTGAGGATGCCGCTTCGCTGATAGCCCGGCATTTTTCCAAAATCCTTCCTGGCAGCCTCAGCCGATTGGATGGCCAATTCCAGATGGTCGGAAGATGCCACCCCTACCTCGGCAAAGACCTGCCCGTCATAAGGCCGGGCAACTCCCATCCTTTCATGGGGATCGAGCCATCTGCCGGCGGCATAAATTTTGTATGACAGCATCTTGAAAGGTTTACCTGATAAAAGTAAAAAAACTATATTTGAAACAATGCGCTGGTTAACCGTCCTTATGATGCTGCTGGTCACGGTGGGTGCCACCGCCCAGGATGATTCCCTCAGACGGGTTCGCTATACCCCGGAATTTCGCTTCAACGACGGGCTTTACCTGAATTTCAGCCAGGTCAGGAACAATTCCCCGATTCCGGCCATCCGGATCGTATCCAGCGATGATCCGTTCGATCACAACTTCTATAGGAACCTGACCAAAAACAAGACCATCGGCTATTTCGACGCCTATGGTGCCCAGCACGAGGTTCAAACCACCCAAATTTGGGGTTACAGCCAGGATGGAAAACTTTACGTGCAATATAATGACGAGTTCAACCGGATTCCGGTCATCGGGCGGGTCTGCCATTTTATTGCCGACGTGACGATCATTAATTCGTATTACGATCCCTATTATTACGATTATTACAATTACGGCCGCTACAATCCCTACAATTACCGTTCTAATTATCCAAGAACCACCAGGTCAAAGGAAATGCGGCAATATCTTCTTGATTTTGAAACCGGTAAGGTAATGTCATTTGATCGCTCCTCCGTTCAGGCGATGCTGATGGAAGATCCTGAATTATATGATGAATTTCTGTCGCTCAAAAAGAAAAAACAGAACGAATTGCTGTTTTTTTTCATTCGCCGCTTAAATGAGAAAAACCCGGTTTATCTGCCGGTAAGGTGAAGTAATACTTCGCATTTATCAAATAATCCGAATTAAAATTTCGGTAATCATCAGAAAATTAGCAACTTTGCAGCCTCAAAGATAACAGGCACAAAACAAATTCATTTTTTGTGCGTTTGAGGTAATGTTAGATAAGTCAATTATGAAGATCAAAATATTCCATATAATTATTCTCCTGCTGATCCTGCCCTTGAGGCTTCCGGCCCCCGATTTGCCAGGAACCCCCGACTCTTTCGCCCTGCTCGAGAACATCAGGACAGAGGAATTAAGGCGCGACAAGGCGGAATACCTGAGCCAGTACCAGGGTTTCAAATTAAAACTTGCCCGGCTGGAGTCCTCCAATAATTGGAAAGAATATAACCGGTTCGGGTATATCGGCAAGTACCAGTTTGGAAAGAGCGCCCTCGCGGCTACCGGCTATAGCCACGTCACGCCGGAAGCATTTAAGGAAGACCCCGATATTTTTCCAGAGCACGAGCAGGAAAAGGCGATGGATCACCTCTTGAAGCTGAATGAGTCGGATATGCGCGCTTACGTTGAACGCTATGTCGGATTGACCCTCCTCGACTCGATCCGGATCAGCCGGGCCGGCATCCTGGCGGCTGCCCACCTGTCGGGCCCCGCCAACGTAAAAGAGTTTCTGGATACCAACGGAGCAAGAAATCCCAAAGACCGGATGGGCACCCGCCTGTCGGACTACCTCCACCACTTCTCCCGCTGACCACCGGCCACGGTGTCCCGATTTTATGCTATTTTTGCTCTCAATTGGGATCAAAAATGAGCCAAAAACCATCTGTGCCGAAAGGTACCCGCGATTTCGGACCTGTTCAGATGATGCGGAGGAACCATATTTTCAACACGATCCGCCGCATCTTTGAACTCTACGGCTACCAGCCGATCGAAACCCCCGCAATGGAAACCCTGGATACGCTCCTTGGGAAATATGGCGAGGAGGGTGACAAACTGATTTTCAAGATATTGAATTCCGGTGATTTCGCCGGAAAAATTCCAGCAGAATGGCTCACCAGGGCTGCACCGGATCCCGACCTGAGCCGACGGATGACCCCCGTCATTAGTGAAAAGGCCCTCCGGTACGATCTCACGGTCCCGTTTGCCCGTTATGTTGTCCAGCACCGCGACGAAATCACCTTTCCTTTCAAACGGTATCAGATCCAGCCGGTTTGGCGTGCCGACCGGCCCCAGAAAGGCCGCTACCGGGAGTTCTACCAGTGCGATGTGGACGTGATCGGTAGCAACTCCCTCCAGATGGAGTCGGAGCTCATTCGGATCATCGACCGGATCTTCGCCAACCTGGGGGTCAGGGTGACCATCAAGATCAACAACCGGAAGTTGCTGGCCGGAATGGCTGAGCTGATCGGGCAGCCGGAGCGGCTGACCGACCTCACCGTGGCACTGGACAAGCTGGACAAGATCGGCTTCGACGAGGTAAGAAAAGAGTGGCTCTCCAGGGGGATAAGGGAGGATGCGGCCGACCTGCTGCAACCCCTGCTGACGGCCCGGGGATCCAACCAGGAGCTCCTGGAAACCCTGCAGGCTTGCCTTGGTCACACCGAAAGTGGAAAAACGGGGCTGGAGGAGCTCAGCCGGGTGGTTGACCTGCTGGGCAACTACAACCTAAAATCGACCATCGAGGTGGACTTCACCCTGGCCCGCGGTCTTAACTACTACACCGGAGCCATCATCGAAGTAAAATCGGACGAGGTGGCCATCGGATCCATTTGCGGAGGTGGACGTTACGACGACCTGACCGGTATTTTCGGCATGCCCGGCGTTTCGGGGGTTGGAGTCTCCTTCGGAGCCGACCGCATCTACGACGTAATGGATCAAACCGGAGGATTTCCGGCGTTTACCCGAACCACCACCCAGGTCCTGTTCCTGAATTTCGGTGATCGGGAGTCCCCGGTAGCCTACCAACTGGCAGAAGAGTTGAGGGTTTCCGGCATCCGCGTGGAAGTTTACCCGGATGAAGCCAAGTTGAAAAAGCAGCTCCAGTATGCCGACCAAAACCACATACCCCTGGTGGTGATGATCGGCGAGGCGGAGCTGGCTTCCGGAAAGGGAGCGGTGAAGAATATGTTGACGGGTGAACAGTCGGAGGCAGCCATCGGCGATCTCGCCGCCTGGATTCTGAAATCCATCCCTACCTTATGAACATCCATCAGATCAGTCCGAAAAGGTTGAATCCGGAAACCGTGCGGAAAATCATAACCCACGGACAAAAACTCGAGCTGTCCGAAGAGTCGAGAAAACGGATCGTGCATTGCCGGGAGTACCTCGACCGCCGGATTGAGCTGGATGACCGTCCGATTTACGGGGTGACCACCGGGTTTGGGGCCCTGCATAGCACGTCGGTTTCCAAGAAGGAGTTGCACCGGCTTCAGGTCAACCTGGTCCGATCGCACGCTTGCGGCACGGGGCAGCCTGTTCCGTTGGAGATCATCCGGATGATGCTCCTGCTCAAGATCCAATCCCTCTCCTACGGCAATTCGGGAGTCCAGCTGCTGACCGTCATAAGGCTGATCGACCTCTTTAACAACGACATCCTTCCGGTGGTTTACCAGGAGGGATCGCTCGGTGCTTCGGGCGACCTGGCCCCGCTGGCGCACCTTTCACTGCCCCTCATAGGAGAGGGCGAGGTGTGGTACCAGGGCCGCAAACACCCTGCCGCCGGGGTTTTAGCAGAAAAGGGGCTCGATCCCGTGGAGCTCCAGTCGAAGGAGGGGCTTGCCCTGCTCAATGGCACCCAGTTTATGAGCGCCTATGGCCTCTGGTGCCTGGAC
Organism: Bacteroidales bacterium; assembly: GCA_046485255.1. Classification (GTDB taxonomy): domain Bacteria; phylum Bacteroidota; class Bacteroidia; order Bacteroidales; family UBA12481; genus UBA12481. Next base: position 2,625 of record JAWOHI010000326.1, on the reverse strand, counting down.
CAGGCTTTCAGGCTCTACGACTGGGCCAACCTGGCCGGTGCCCTCTCGCTCGATTCGTTCGCCGGGCGGCTGGAGCCTTTTACTCCGATGATTCACGAGATCCGGCCCCACCCCGGTCAGGTCGACAGTGCGAGGGTTATCACCAACCACCTGAAGGGCAGTGAGTTGATGGGCCAACCGAAAAATCAGGTACAGGATCCTTATTCATTCCGCTGTATGCCACAGGTACACGGCGCCACCTACGACGCCATTAGTTATGCCGCCCAGGTCTTCTCGCGGGAGATCAATGCCGTAACGGATAACCCGACCATTTTCCCGGAGCAGGAGCAAGTGATCAGCGCCGGCAATTTCCACGGACAGCCACTGGCCCTGGCACTGGACCTGATGGGGATTGCCCTGGCGGAGCTAGGGAACATATCGGAGAGGAGAACCTTCCAGCTGCTCTCGGGATCAAGGGGCCTCCCCGCATTCCTTGTGGCCAATCCCGGCCTCAATTCCGGGCTGATGATTCCCCAATACACCGCGGCATCGCTGGTGAGCCAGAATAAACAGCTGGCCACCCCGGCCTCGGTCGATTCGATCACCTCCTCCAATGGCCAGGAGGATCACGTCAGTATGGGGGCTAATGCAGCTACAAAAACTTACCGGATTGTACTGAACCTGAGAACTATACTGGGAATTGAACTGATGAGCGCCGCCCAGGCGATGGAGTTCAGGCGACCGGCTAAAACCTCGCCAAACCTGGAAAGCCTGTTGTTGGAATATAGAAAAAAGGTCCCGTTCATCGAACAGGACCAGATCCTTTACCCCCTGATTCAGGCATCGGCCGATTTTATCAACGAATTTCCTGCTGCGGAGTTTTAGAGTGAAAATCCTTACCCTGCCGGGGGTTGCTTCCAGGTGAGCCACCCTCGCGGATACGGTTCAACATATGGTTCATGAACTCCTGTTCGGCCCGGTGAAGCATCAGGACTTTCCTTACAGGAACCACCTGCCTGATTTTCAGGAAATACTCCTTTTTCAGCTCCGCCAGCTTGACATCTTCGTCCAGCATATTATTGAACATCCGCTCAAGGTCCTGATCAGTAGCCTTCTCCGGATCGAACGAACGGGGCATTTCCTTCTGCCTGGCAAAGAAGAGCTCCTCCCGCTTCTTTTGGTACTCATTGTAAATAGGCCAGAACTTCTCGGCTTCATCGGAAGTCAATTGCAGCTTACTGGTCAGAAACGAGACTCTTTCCGCCTGCATCAGCTCCATATTTTCGCGAAAGCGGGGTCTTCCCTCCTGTCCCCATACCAGTGCAGTCAGGCCCATCAGAACGACTGTCGATATAATTATTTTTTTCATAATCAGCAGTTTAATGCATTATTGATTCATAGACCAGGCTCTCCGCGTGGTCGGGATGGTAATAGATCAGATCATCGATCTCGAGGTTCTCGCCGGCGGTCAGGAGAATATCCTGATCTTCAAGGTACCCGGCCAGAATGGCTTCGTTCAGGTCCTCCCCATAATATTCTACCATAAACTGCATCTTCTGGGCCAGGAGATCTTCCCGGTCAGTGGTGGGCAGGAAAGTCCGGATTCCGAGCCAGGCCACCAGCAGAACGGCGGCGGCGGCACTTGCCCAGGACATCCAGGGGTGGAACGAAATCTTGTGGCGGCGGGAAACCGGCTTAAGGCCCTCCTGGTGAATCCGCTGCATCATTCGCCCCGGGAACTCTTCGAAATAGCCTTCCGGTACAGGGAAGTGTTGCTGTTTCAAGCGTTCATCCTTCAATATATCAATTCGTTTATCCATTATCATCCCTTCGTTTTTTAGACGGCAACCATTTTTGGAAGTTTAATCTCCATCCAGTACGGCCTGCTGAATTTTTTTTACCGCGTGGTGATAAGAGGCCTTTAAGGCCCCAACGGATGTCCCCACAATTTTGGACATGTCCTCATAGGGCACCTCTTCAAAATAGCGCATCCTGAAAACCAGCTGCTGCTTGGCAGGCAACCGGTCGATGGCCGCCAGGAGCTTCTTGTAGAGCTCCTCGCCGCTGAACTCGGGATCACTGCGCAGCCGCTCTCTAACCAGGCCATCCGGATCATCCACCTCCCTTTTGCGCCTCTTTTGCCTGTTCTTGAGAAACGTGATGGATTCGTTGGTGGCTATGCGGTACATCCAGGTGTATAAACCGGAGGATTCTCGGAAGGCCGGCAAACCCCTCCAGATTTTAAGAAAGGTGTTCTGGAGCACGTCGTCGGCATCCTCGTGGGTGGTGACCATTCTCCGGATATACCAGTAGAGCTTTTGCTGGTATTTTTCCAGGATGATTCCGAAGTAATATTCCTGCCTTCCGGATTCGCGGAAATTCCTCAGGAGCTCAGTATCATCCGGAAAAGCCATTAATTCCTTTCAATTAGGAACTTACGAGATTCCAAGCATTTTGCATACCTGGGTAACGACGTTTACCGCCGTGAATCCGAACTGCTGATCCAGCACCTCCGCAGGTGCCGAGTAGCCAAAATGGTCAAGACCCCAGACCATCCCACCCCGACCGGCAAGCGCCTCGAGTGTGGCCGGCAGCCCCGCTGTCAGTCCGAAGACTGGCACGCCCTCCGGCAATACCGTTTCTTGG
>JAWOHI010000320.1:0-11085 GCA_046485255.1 Bacteroidales bacterium | reverse complement strand
CTATTGGCTTCAGGCACAGATTTTGCACTGATAGGTTGCCGTTAACAAGGCTGGTGATAACCGATCACACTAAACGGGTGGCAACACCCGTTTTTAGTGTAATTTTACGGGTAACAAAAATTAGATCAAATTAATATGAGTTGGACATTGTTGATACAAACGGATTACCTGGCATCAGCAGATCCTGCTGCCCGGGCTTTGACTGAAACATCCAGCAGCCTGTCGGTTCTGGACCTGACCCTTAAGGGGGGGTGGCTGATGATCCCCATCATCCTTCTTTCCATCGTGGCGGTGTATATTTTCGTTGAGCGCTATTTCGCCATACGGAAGGCCTCGCAGGAGGATCAGAGTTTTATGAACCGGGTCAAGGAGTTCATCCACGATGGCAAGATCGACGCGGCCGTCCGGCTGGCTGAAGCCACCAATACGCCGGTTTCCAGGATGATCGAAGTGGGGATCTCCCGTATCGGCCGGCCGATGAACGACGTGAACGCCGCCATTGAGAATGTGGGCCGCCTCGAAGTGTACAAGCTGGAGCGTGGCCTGGCCACGCTGGCCGCCGCGGCCGGTGCCGCCCCGATGCTCGGGTTCCTTGGTACCGTACTGGGGATGATCAAGGCCTTTTTTGATATGTCCAATGCGGGTAGCAATATCGATGTGGCCTTGCTGTCAAACGGCATCTATACCGCCATGGTGACCACCGCCGCAGGCCTTATGGTGGGTATCCCGGCGTACTTTTTTTATAATATCCTGGTTTCCAAGATCGAAACCGTGGTTTTCATCCTCGAGACGCGGGCCTCTGAATTTATGGACCTGCTGAACGAACCCGTAAAATAGGAGCGGAAATGTCTATCAAAACAAGAAACAAGATCAGTCCGCAATTCAGTATGGCATCAATGACTGATATCGTCTTCCTGTTGCTGCTCTTCTTTATGATCAGCTCGACGATGATCAGTCCGAACGCCCTCAAACTATTGCTGCCGCGGAGTGACGGGCAGGTTTCGGAGAAGCCCATTACCACGGTGTCGATCACCAAGGACCTGGAGTTTTACCTGGAGCGCACCCCGATCGAGATTTCACGACTGGAGAGTGCCTTGCGGGTCAAGTTTGACGGAGTGAGGGAAGAAGACCGCAACCTGAGCCTTCACGCCGACCGTTCGGTTCCGTGGGAGGAGATAGTTAAGGTGATGGACATTGCACGAAAGAACCGGTACCGGTTGATTGCAGCAACAACAGCAAGATAGAATGGAGGAGGCCCCAAAATATCGTGGTTTGGTCGGGACGATCGCCTTTCACGCGGTAATCCTGGCGCTGATGCTCCTGATCACCCTGAGGACCAGCCGCCAGCCGGATGATTTGGGGGGCATCACGATCAATTTTGGGACCGAGGAGGATGGATCAGGTTTGACCGAGCCGCAGGAGCAGGAACCTGCCGCGACACCGGCCGTCGCGCAACGCAGTGAGCCGGTCAGGGAGCGTGCCAAGGAACCGGCACCCAACCTGATGACACAAGACAAGGAGGAGGCTCCGACCATCACGAGGCAGACCAATCCGGTGGATGAGGCGGAGCTGAAAAGGCAGCAGGAAGTCGCGCGCCAGCGTGAAATCGACCTGGAGCGCCAGCGGCAGGAGGAGGCCGAACGACTTAAGCAGCAGCAACAGCAGGCCCAGCTGAATGCGATGCGCGACCGGATGCAGCGTACCCTTGGCGGTCAGGCTGCCGAGGGGGGCACGCAGGGGGAAGGGACCGGCACGGTAACCGGCAATCAGGGGAGCATTACGGGATCGACCGAGTCGACCAACCGCGGTGAAGGTGGCCGGGGTGAGGGTGTATCCTTCAGCTTATCAGGTAGAAGCGTCATCGGCTCGCTGGTCAAGCCCGAATACCGTGTGAACGATTACGGAACCGTGGTCGTGCGCATCACGGTTGACCGGGATGGTGTGGTGACGGCAGCCGAGGCAGGTGTACGGGGAACAACCACTACGGATACCCGCCTGATCAACGCCGCCCGCGAGGCAGCCTTCAAGACGCGGTTTAACCGAATCGAAAATCCTGGTGTTCAGCAGGGTACCATCACTTACCACTTCAAGCTGAGCTAAGCGCCAGGCTTAGAAAATCAGGTCGAACAGACCCAGCATATCCATCGCCGCCACAGAGATCACCACCAGGAGGATGATCCTGACAAATTCGGCTCCCCGCTTAACCGCCATTTTCCCGGCAATCCAGGCCCCCGCCATATTGCCAATCGCCAGGGTGAGTCCCATCCCCCAGTGAACCTGCCCGTTCAGGATGAAAACCCCCAGCGCAAATGGCGTGTACAGCAAGACGATCAGGTTCTTGAAGGCGTTGGCCTTCACCAGGTTCAATCCGGATCCCAATACCAGTCCGCCCAGCAGGAAAAACCCAACCCCAGCCTGGATGAAGCCACCATATAACCCGATGGCAAAAAAGATCACGATCTGAAGAATCCCTGGCTTTGGGTCGAGCGTGCCCGCCTTACCCTTGATCCAGGCTTCCGGTTTCAGGATGATCAGGAAGAACATCACCAGCATCAGCCCCCCAATGAACTTCTTCATCACCTCCTCGTTCAGGTCGACTGCCAGAAAGGCTCCAATGATGGAACCAACAACGGCCGGAATGGCAATCCACACCCCCTCGCGGATACGGATGATCTTTGAATTCCGGAACACCCCGACCCCCACCAGCGATTGCAACAGGATGGCTACCCGATTGGTCCCGTTGGCCACGTTGGCAGGCAGGCCCAGGTACATCAGGAGCGGCAACGAGATCAATGATCCCGACCCGGCCAGGGTGTTAATGAACCCTACGAGGGTCCCGGCCAGGATCAGGATGGGGTAGAAGTACCAGTCCATGGGTAATTAAGGGGCACAAGGGCACCAGGGCACAGGGGTTAGCGGTGGATAAGGATTTTGCTGGTTTCGGTGCCGGCTGGATGATCCACTCGCAAAATATAGGTTCCTTTCGGTTGGCTCGTCAGGTTGTAGGTGCGAGCGGTGCTGGCCGGGCCTTGGACAAAGACCTCCTCCAGAACAACCCGGCCAGTCAGGTCGGTTACCGTTACCTGCGTGCGTCCCGGGTGGGCAAACCGGACCTCAAAGCGGCCGTCGCTCGGATTGGGGTAAACGACTAATGTGGAATTGCCGGTATCCGTATTCGGTATCCCGGAGGTAAAGCTGGGCTCCCACACGGCCGTGAACATACCCCGGCCGTGGGTGGCGGCCAGCACGGTGTTGTCCGACTTGCGGACCTTCACCATATCGATCCTTACATTAGCAAGACCTGAATTGTCAGGAGTCCAGATGACATTGTTGGCCAATATGTTGTCGGTAGTCCAGATGCCTGTTTCGGTGGCCAGCATCGCCTGCTTGGAAGTCCTCGGATGGAAGATGCCCCACCGTACCGGCATATCGGGCAGGTTCGACTCGACATCCTTCCAGGTTGATCCCCCGTTAACTGAAAGCCAGACCGACGCTACCCCGTAGTTGGAGAAGGTGACCAGCAGGGTGTCCTCGCTGGCCCCGATGTCGATCCCCGAAATGTTGGCCGTAGGGAAGGTCGAAGGAGTCAGCTCCGTAAGGGTTCCCGCCCCGGAGGCATTCACGAGCTTGAAGATCTTGCCCGCCTGCGTTCCGATAATAATATTGCTCTGGTTGGGGGCCGAATGTTCCGACCATTTGATGTTGGAATAAGGCAGACCTGTTTGGGTGTTGAGGGTCCTGGCAGGAGTGCCCCCGGTAACGCCAGTGGCCGAAACCGTCAGCATATGAAGGGTATTCTGATAATTGCCCTGTTCGTTGCAGCCGTTGGCAAAGATCCGGTTGTTCTTCCAGTCGTAGTCCATCGGGTTGACGAACAGGCCGGTGCTTAACGAACGAACATTCACCCGGCTCGGCTTGACCTCCTTTTCGCCGGTCCACAGGTAGAATGAGTTGTGATAGACCGTGGTGATCTGCAGTTCTGGCTCGTTTTCATCGATGAAACAGAGCGCGCCGTCGCCACCGGACAACATATCCGTGAATACCGGGGTCTTGCCTTTGCGGTAGAACATCGTGCCGTTATCCTGCAGCCCGCCGATGAAATGGATCGACCCGGCGTCCGGGTGCATAGCGCAGGAATAGTATTGCAACGTGCTGTAATTCTGGTTCAATTCAAAGAAAATCACATTGTCGGGTGAGGAGGCTGAGCGGGTCCCGAAAACACCGCCATCGGTGGCCACATACATCTCCGAATCATTTCCGGGCCGGTAGAGGATCACGTGAATATCCGCGTGGACATATTTGGGTGAGCCGGTTCCATACATCTCCGCCCAGTTCGACATCCTGACCCAAGTGTTCCCCCCGTCAACCGTCCGGTGCGTGTCGAGTCCGCCAACCCATATCACGTTGGGATTGACTGGATTGACTGAAATGACAAATGCGTGCCAGGCCAGGGAGGCAAAGCCTGCCGGGAATCCGATTTCGTTCCAGGTTTCCCCCTTGTCGGTCGACTTGACCAGGAACTGGCAGCCATAACCGATGAACTGGTCACTTCTTACATACCCTGAGGCAATGATTGCATATACGATGTTGGCATTGGAGGGTGCACGCGACAGCATCACCCGCCCGGGATACTGGTTCGCCGGATCGAGCAGGATTCGCTGTTGATAGGTATTATTTACCGTCCAGTTGAGCCCGTCCTCTGACACGAGGATGCAGGCTGCGCCGGAGCGGTCGTTGTCGGTGGCGCTCTCATTAACGCCGTAAGTGGTTCCGATAAAGATCCTTGCTCCGTCGGCGGAGGTTTCGATATCCGAAGGCACGTAGGAATACTCTTTCCCTGGGATGTTCGGCAGTACCTGGGTCCAGGTCTCACCGCCATCGGTTGAGCGGTACAGCCCGTCGCCTGGTGTGGTCCGGTGGGCTTTCCCTTTATAGACGCCTGAGGCGACAGCGGCATAGATGACGCTTTGTCCCCCCTCATCCCTCACCAGGATATCGTTGACATAAGCCCAGTTGCGGGTTGATGGCATTATGTCCCAGGTCTGCCCGCCGTCGGTCGACCGGATGATCCCGGTTCCCAGGCCGGAGGATTCGCGGTAGATGATGAGGGCGGTTTCGCTCTCACCGGTTCCAACGTATAGTGTTTGGGTGTTATTGGGGTCCCAGGTGATGGAGCTGATTGACAGGTTGGGCCAGAAATCATCGACCGGCTGCCAGGGCTCGCCGGCCATCGGGTTGTTATTGTACCAGAGGCCGCCCGTGACGGCTCCCGCCCACATTTTGACCTTCTCCGGATCGTTCGGATCGAAGACGAGGGCCCGGGTCCGCCCACCCATATCGGTCGTGTGGTGGGCCCACGCCAGGGCGTTTGGGGCGCTTTTCAGCCGGGCAGCGGCTTCGGTGAGCCGGTGCGCGTCAACGATCCGTTCCCTTGGGACCGCCTTGATCTGCGGGTCAAGGGTCTTGATGTACTCGGCAAAGGCGGCTACATCGGGCTTGTCGGGCTTAATGGCCTCCTGTCCCGACTGATGGCCGGAATAGCCGGCATATTCACTTGCCAGAAACTGCTCGTATTGAGCCCTGGCATCCTTTTTCCCGTTGACGTTGACTAAAACGAGACCGGCCACGACTGCCAACAGCAGCGTGGATCCAATGATCCAAAAATTTCTCTTCATCTGAATATATTTAAATGAACTTCTCTCCTGCTTTCGGGCGGGATGGCAAACACCGGCGGACCGATGATTTTAGTCCCACGATTCCCTGAACATCGGCAACCGGGCCATCATCCGGTTGACCTCCTCTTTGGTCTTCAGAATCAGGGCCTCGTCCGTGATGTTCATAATCACCCGGTCGATCAGCTCCACGATTGGGTCCATCTGTTCCTCGGTCAGCCCGCGGGTGGTGATGGCCGGGGTGCCGACCCGGAGCCCTGAGGTTTGGAACGGGGAGCGGGAATCGAACGGGACCATATTCTTGTTGACGGTAATGTCGGCTTTCACCAGCGTGTTCTCAACCATTTTTCCGTTGATATCGGGGACCTTGGTTCTCAGGTCGATCAACATACTGTGGTTGTCGGTCCCGCCGGAAATGACGTGGTAGCCCCGGCGGATGAATGCCTCAGCCATAACGGCCGCGTTTTTCTTGACCTGCTGCTGATATTTCTTGAAGTCTGGCGTGAGGGCTTCCCCAAAAGCCACCGCCTTGGCGGCGATGATGTGCTCCAGGGGCCCACCCTGAATGCCGGGGAAGACGGCCGAATCGATGAGGGACGACATCGTCCTGATCTCGCCCTTCTTGGTGGCAATTCCCCAGGGGTTTTCAAAGTCCTTGCCGATGAGGATGATTCCTCCCCTTGGTCCGCGAAGCGTCTTGTGTGTGGTAGAGGTGACAACGTGGGCGTATTTGACCGGGTTTTCGAGCAGCCCGGCGGCGATGAGCCCGGCTGGGTGGGCCATATCCACCATCAGGATCGCCCCTATGCGGTCGGCGATGGCCCGCATTCTCGAGTAGTCCCACTCGCGTGAGTAGGCGGAGGCGCCGGCCACGATCATTTTGGGCCGTTCCCTGAGGGCCACCTCCTCCATCATCTCATAGTCGACCAAACCCGTTTCCTGCTTAACTCCGTAAGCCACAGGGCGATAAAGTATACCGGAACTGTTCACCGGGGAACCGTGCGAAAGGTGTCCGCCGTGCGAAAGGTCGAGCCCCATAAAGGTATCACCCGGCTTGAGCACGGTGAGAAAGACGGCCATATTGGCCTGGGCACCCGAGTGGGGCTGGACATTGGCATACTCCGCTCCATAGAGCTGGCACAGCCGGTCGATCGCCAGCTGTTCGGTCTCATCCACCACCTCGCAGCCACCGTAATAGCGGCGCCCCGGGTAACCCTCGGCGTACTTGTTGGTGAGGACCGAGCCCATCGCCTCCAATACCTGGGGGCTTACAAAGTTCTCGGATGCAATCAGTTCGATGCCATTTTTCTGCCGTTCGAATTCCTTGTTTATCAGATCAAAAACTACCGTGTCCCTTTTCATAATCAACTATTTACTAAAAGTTAAGCAATCGATAAAGATAGATAATCCCTTTTAAAATGCGGGCCGAGGGGTTAAAATATCCGGTATGGCGGTAACGGATTCGCGCACACTTGTTACTTTTACCTGTTTAACGCAGGATTATGAACGGGGTTCCGAGAAGAAACCGACTGATGTTCCGGTTCCTCCGCTGGCGGATACGAAACATCAACAACCGCAACTTTATGCTGGTGATGGCCACGCTGATCGGCCTGCTGGCAGGCCTGGCCACGGTTATGGTCAAGAACCTGGTTTATTTGACGCGTACCCTGCTGACCAACGGGTTCTCGGCTGAAGTGCATAACTACCTGTTTTTCATTTACCCGGCGCTGGGGATTGCCCTGGTCCTGGTATTGACCCAGTTTGTCCTGAAAGTACGTACGGGACAGGGACTTCCGGTTATCCTCCACGCCATCTCGAGCACCAAGGGAGCCATCAAGAAGCATCACACCTACTCCTCGGCCTTCACCTCCATCCTGACCATCGGGTTTGGGGGCTCCCTCGGACTGGAGGGTCCGGTGATCCTCTCCGGCGGTGCGATGGGCTCCTATCTGGGTCAGGCGTTCCATATGAATTACAAGCAGATCATCCTGCTGATCGGCTGTGCGGTGACGGGTGCCCTGGCGGCCATTTTCAAGGCGCCGATCGCGGCTATCATCTTCACCATTGAGGTGTTGATGCTTGATCTCACCCTCTCGTCGCTGGTTCCCCTCCTGTTCGCCTCCCTGAGCGCTACCCTGGTGTCTTACCTGGCTCTTGGGCGGGATGTGATTATGGCGGTCGAGATCAGCAGGGGACTGAGCTTGGGCGATGTGCCCCTGTTCATTCTTCTCGGTATCCTGGCCGGCCTGGTGTCGCTCTACTTCACCCGAACGCTCGTTGGGATGGGCAACCTGTTTGAAAAGATCCGGCAGAAGCGCATCCGCTGGGCGGTAGGCGCAGGGCTCCTGGGCCTCCTGATCTTCCTCTTTCCTTCCCTTTACGGTGAGGGGTACGACTCGATCAATAGCGCGCTAAATGGCGATTTCAGCTTTCTATTCAAAAAATCGGGCTACACCTCCTTTGAGGGAGAAGCGGGTGCGACCATCCTGATCCTCGTCCTGGTGATGCTCCTGAAGGTGGTGGCCTCCGGCCTCACCCTGGGAGCAGGAGGAATTGGAGGGATCATTGCTCCGACGCTGTTCACCGGGATGACCGGCGGCCTGCTATTTGCAACCCTCTATAACCACCTGTTCGGGGCATCCCTATCACCGGTCCTGTTCGCACTGGTGGGTATGGCCGGACTTTTTGCGGGGGTGCTCCACGCGCCATTCACCGCCATCTTCCTCCTGGCAGAGATCACGATGGCCTACAACCTGATCCTCCCCCTGATGATCACGGCGGCCATCTCCTATGCCACCATCCGGCTGTTCCAGCCCATCTCGTTTTATCATTTTCAGCTGGCCAGGAGAAAGCAACTTTTCACTCAGGATAAGGACAAGATGGTGCTTTCCCTGCTTAAGGCGGACAAGCTGGTAGAGACCAACTTCAGCCCGGTCAGGCTGGATGCCTCACTGGGCGACCTGGTCGGGGTAATTGCCGAAGCCCGAAGGAACCTGTTCCCGGTGATCGATGATGAGAATAATTTTTACGGGGTGCTCAATATGGACCACGTCAGGGGTATCATGTTCAAGACAGAGCTGTACGACACCGTCTTCATCCGGAACCTGATGGCCAAACCGAAGTTTGTCATCAGTCCGGGTGAGAGTATGGAGGAGGTCGCAACCAAGTTCCATCAGTCGAGCGATTTTAATATCCCGGTACTCGATCAGGGTAAATATGTCGGTTTCATCTCACGGGCCAGGCTTTTTTCTTCTTACCGGACGCTTCTCAAGAAGTGGTCGGAAGATTGAAAGGCCGCCCACCAAATGAATAGGGCAACGAATGAGGGCAAAATTTATCCGTTTTTTCGGCTCGGGCGATAAAAAAGCGCTTTACATCCTGGCCATAGTGGTGGGATTTGTCAGTGCCGTGGCCGCGGTCCTCCTGAAAAACGCCGTACACCAAACCCATCTGTTGCTGATCAGGGGATTCTCGGAAACGGAGGCCAACTGGATGTTCCTGCTCTATCCGCTGCTGGGCCTGACCATAACCGTTTTGTTCGTGGGATTCCTGGTTCGTGACGAGATCTCCCACGGAATAAGCAAGATACTGCACGCCATCAGCCGCCGAGGCAGCCGCCTGCGATCACATAACCTGTACTCCAGTATGGTGGCCAGCACCCTGACCGTGGGTTTCGGCGGGTCGGTCGGGCTGGAGGCGCCTATCGTATTGACAGGCAGTTCGTTTGGCTCCTGGATCGGGCAGTACTTCCACCTGAACTACAAGACCATCACCCTGCTGGTGGGGTGCGGGGCAACGGGTGCGGTGGCTGGCATTTTCAAGGCCCCGCTCGCCGGTGTCGGCTTTGCGCTGGAGGTGCTGATGCTCGACCTGACGATGGCGTCCCTGATCCCGCTGATGATCTCGGCAGTGACGGCCACCACCGTGGCCTATTTCCTGATGGGCAGCGATGTCCTGTTTACCTATTCCCTGCGCGACATCTTCACGGTGGATCACCTGCCCCTTTTCCTGGTCCTGGGAATCTTCACCGGCATCATATCGGTCTATTTCTCCTTTGGCCTGCGAAAGATCGAAGGCCGGATGGAGCGGATTGCCTCCGCCTGGAAACGCCTTGCCATCGGTGGAATATCCCTTGCCCTGATGATCTATTTCTTCCCTCCACTTTACGGGGAGGGATACGACATCCTTCGGCAGTTGTTGCATTCTGATCCGGAGGTGGTTCTTGCCAATAGTCTGTGGTTCAGTAAAATGGCCAATCCCTGGATCTTCATTGGGGTGCTCGGGACGGTCATCCTCCTGAAAGTAGTGGCCACCGCCGTCACCACCGGTGCCGGCGGGGTGGGGGGAGTGTTCGCCCCCAGTCTCTTCCTGGGCGGATTGAGCGGCTTTTTTCTGGCCAGAGTGCTTAACACGATCGGCGTGTTCGAGGTGTCCGAAACCCATTTCACCCTGGTCGGGATGGCCGGGGTGATGTCGGGAGTGATGAGGGCGCCGCTCACCGCGATGTTCCTCATCGCCGAGATAACAGGAGGTTACGTGCTCATTATCCCGCTGATGCTGACCGTGGCCATCTCCTACCTGACCGCGCAGGTGGCAGAGCCCCACTCGGTTTACGCCAGCCGCCTGGCTTCCAGGGGCGAGCTCATCACCCACAACAAGGACAAGGCCACCCTGACCCGGATGAATATCCGCAGCCTGATCGAGCACGACTTCATCCCGGTTAGGCCTGAAATGACATTGGGCGAACTGGTGAAGATCGTGGCCCAGTCGACGCGCAACATTTTCCCGGTGTTGGACGATGACGACCGGTTCCTCGGACTGATCATAATGGAGCGGTTGAGGCCGGTGATGTTTGAGACGGAGCTTTACCGGAACACCTATTGCCGCGACCTGATGTATATGCCGGAATACCTGATCGACATACACGATACGGTTGAGGTGGTGGCTCAGAAGATACAGGCCTCGGGTAAATACAACCTCGTGGTCCTGGATGAGGGCAAATACCTCGGCTGCGTCAGCCGGGCCCGGGTCTTTTCGAGGTACCGCGAACTAATGAAGGAGATGTCGGAAGATTAACTCCCTAATCGTTCTTCACGCACCGCACCGAGACGGCGTACGTCTTGCGGTAATTGTAGATGAACGTCGAGGCGTAGTCGTAGCCCAATGTCAGGTTGTAGGCATCCCGGCTGTTGTACTCGGTCGACGAGAAGAACTGCGCATAATAGCCGATTCCCGCAAATTCACCCGCTTCATATCGCCTGCCTGCCGGCAATGCCCCGAATCCGGAAATATTGGTGGCGCCGGCGTTGGGCTCTTTCCACGACATCGACTCGGTCTCCTACAGCGAGTAGCGCACCCCGGCCTGGGCGGCCAAGTTCACAACGACGTCAAACCGCTCCCCGGAAAACACGCG
>JAWOHI010000305.1:0-4343 GCA_046485255.1 Bacteroidales bacterium | reverse complement strand
CGTTACTCACCCGTGCGCCACTCTCATCAGGTATTGCTACCCAAATCCCGTTCGACTTGCATGTGTTAAGCCTACCGCTAGCGTTCATCCTGAGCCAGGATCAAACTCTTCGTTGTAATTGTTTAAATCATCGCTCAAGATTCATCATGTCAATAATTAAAGAATTGACTTCTTCCTTACCGACCTTAAATTTCTCTCTTCAATCTTTTCAAAGAACTTGCTTCTGTTTTTAAAAGTGGTGCAAAGGTAGACAAAAAATGATTCCATCCAAATAAAATTGAAACTTTTTTTTCAACCCTTGCAAACTTATTAAAGAACACTGTTATCAAAATTGGATTGCAAATATACGCCTTATCCGGATATCTGCAACACATCCTTGCCAAGATTTTCTTAAAAATCAATTAAAAGGCAGATTATCAGATCGATATTTTTTGACAACCGCCCACCAACATCCCCCGGCATACCCCACTTCAAAAAAAAACCTATCTTAGCCGGATATAACCGCCCCAGTTCTACCCTATGGCAAACGATACCCTCGTCATCATACCAACCTATAAAGAGGCTGACAATATCCGGAGAATCGTTGCCGCCATCTTTAACCTGCCAAAAAAATTCGACATCCTCGTGGTGGACGACAACTCCCCCGACCAAACCGCTGAGGCCGTCAGGGAAATGCAAGCCACCTACCCCGGACAGCTGTTCCTGCTCGAACGCCCGGGCAAACTCGGATTAGGCACAGCCTATATAGCCGGATTCAAGTGGGCTCTCGGGCACGAATACCAATACGTGTTCGAAATGGACGCCGACTTCTCCCACAACCCCAACGACCTGATCCCCCTCTACGAGGCGTGCCGCGACAACCAGGCTGGAATGAGCATCGGGAGCCGATACAAGAAGGGCGTGGCCATCGTTAACTGGCCCCTGGGCCGCCTGCTAATGTCCTACTTCGCCTCCCAGTATGTCCGGCTCATCACCTGCATGGATATCCGCGACGCTACCGCAGGCTTCGTCTGCCTGTCGCGCCCCCTGCTGGAGAAACTCAACCTCGACCGGGTCCGGATGAAAGGATACGGCTTCCAGATCGAAATGAAATTCAAGACCTGGAAACTGGGATTCCCTATCATCGAGGTGCCCGTCATATTCATTAACCGCGAAACCGGGGCCTCCAAAATGAGCGGCGGGATATTCAGCGAAGCACTCCTGGGAGTCATCCGGATGAAAATCAGCAGCCTCCGTTATAACTACACCAACCATATCAGCACCCGGCAATGAAATCAACCCTGATCACCAATGCCCGGATCATCAATGAAAACCGGAACTTCACCGGGCATGTGCTGATCCGCGGACACCGCATTGAGAAAATCTGGGCCGAGCCAGCCCAGCCAACCATTACCCACAACACCGAAATCATCAACGCGCGGGGGAAATGGCTCCTGCCAGGCGTCATCGACGACCAGGTGCACTTCCGCGAGCCAGGCCTCACCCACAAGGGGGACCTCCACACCGAATCACGGGCCGCCGTGGCCGGAGGAGTGACTTCCTATATGGATATGCCCAACACCATACCTCCTACCACCACCCAGGCTCTGCTGAATGAAAAGATCGACCTGGCCGCCTCAAAAAGCATTGCCAATTTCGGCTTCTTCATCGGGGCCACCAACAACAACCTCGACGAACTGAAGAGAGCCGACGCCCGAACCACCTGTGGGATCAAGGTGTTTATGGGCTCCTCAACCGGAAACCTGCTTGTGGACGACCCGCAAGCCCTGGATGCCATCTTCCGGCTCCGGAAAATGCCGATCGCCGTCCACGCTGAAGATGACTCCATCATCCTGAAGAACCTGGAACATTACCGGAGTCGCTACGGTGACGACATCCCTATGGAGATGCACCCCCTGATCCGGAGCGCCGAAGCCTGCTACCAAGCCAGCAGCCTGGCTGTCAGCCTCGCCCGCCAGCACAAGTCGCGGCTGCACCTGATCCACCTCTCCACTGCCCGGGAGATCACCCTTCTCGAGAAAGGGGCCCGGCCATCCCAAAAGCTGATCACCTCCGAAGTGTGCGTGCACCACCTCTGGTTCGACGACCAGGATTACGAAGCCAAGGGATCCCTCATCAAATGGAACCCGGCCATCAAGCGGGCCGAAGACCGCGAAGCCCTGGTACAGGCCCTGCTGAACGACCAGTTGGACATCATTGCCACCGACCACGCTCCGCATACCCTGGCAGAAAAGGACCGTCCATACACCTCGGCCCCCTCTGGCGCCCCAATGATCCAGCACTCCCTCCCGCTGATGCTCCAGTTCCACCACCAGGGCATCATCCCGGTCGAACGGATCGTGGAGAAGATGTGCCACAACCCGGCCGAGATCTTCCGGATCAAAAACCGCGGCTATATCAGGGAAGGTTACTACGCCGACCTGGTCATCGTCGATCCCAGCGATCCCTGGACCGTCAACCCACGTAATATATATTATAAGTGCGGGTGGTCGCCCCTGCAGGATACCCTCCTCCAGTCGAGGGTCTGCCAGACCTTCGTCAACGGCCACCTGGCCTACGACCAGGGCCTGTTCAATGAATCGGAACGGGGAATGGTGCTGGAGTTCGAACGCTAAGCCAACACGAACCGTGCAGTCTTCCGACTCAGTTGCTGAACCAGGATCCTCCGGCCTTCGGTCATTCTGCGGATGGCCTCCGTGTTGTAACGGCGGATGGTTACCAGCTCCAATCCACTGTTGTACAATATCCTGAACCGGGGAAGCATTGCCTGGATCAATCCGTTGATTCGGTCCATATCGGCATTGACACAGATGGAAAAACTGACCGCCCCGTGCTGCATCAGGTTGACCTTGATCCGGAACCGGGAGAGCTGGGCAAAGATCTCCGACAGCTGGTCTTCCACGATGAAGCTGAAATCACGAGGCTGGAAGGAGATCAGGACCTGTTCGCGCTTTATAATATATAACGGTCCATCAACCAAGGCCTTATTCAGTTCGTGGATCCGGGTACCTGATTGCTCCGGATGCCAGAAGTCCCTGACCCACAGAGGTATCGACTTATTCTCCAGGGGCTTGATCGTCTTAGGGTGGATCACCTTGGCGCCGAAATAGGCCAACTCAATGGCCTCCAGGTAGGAGATCTCATTGAGCTTGAAAGCATCCGGAAAATCCACCGGATCAGCATTCATTATTCCGGCCACATCCTTCCAGATCCAGACCTGACGGGCATCCAGGCAGTGGGCGAAAATGGCCGCCGTAAAATCGGAGCCCTCCCGGCCGAGGGTGACCGAATCGCCATGGGGACCCCGCCCGATAAATCCCTGGGTTAAAACGATCCCCCTGGGATGGTAAAGCGCTTCCTGAACCCGCTCGCGCGTTTGCGCCCAGTTGATGCCGGCATCCCGGTACACGTCGTCGGTTGTTATAACCTCCCTGGCATCCAGATAATCACAGACAAATCCCTGCTCTTCGAAATAAGTCCTGACCAGCGCGGTCGACAGCAGCTCCCCGTACACGACCAACTGGTCATAAGCCCGGTCGGCCGATGGCCCGGGTTCCTTTTTCAGGATTTCCCTGATCTCCGCGAACAGGGGTTCCAGGTAGTGCTTCCAGGCGGCATCCGGGTCCGGGCAAAGGCGACAGATCAGATCGAAATGGTAGCCGCGGATATGCTGCAGCGCCGGGTCGGGATCCCGGTCGGCGCACCAATCGCCCACGAGCCGCTCAAAGGCGTTGGTCATCTTATTGAGAGCGGATAAAACCACTACCGCCGGCCGGTCGGCGGTTTGCAGCAACCCCAGGAGGTGCTGCACGGCTTCCGGGGTTTTCAGAATACCCCCTCCGAATTTGTGCACGATCATAGGGCCAAAGTTGTCAACTTTTAATAAAAGTTATCTACTTTAAAAGAAAAAATGAAGAGCTACCGCATAACCACCCTGAATGATTTCATAATCAAGAGACAAGCCGACTTCCCATACGCCAAGGGGGAGCTCTCCAGGCTGCTCAGCCATTTCGGGATCGCCGCCAAGATCGTCAGTAAAAAGATCAACAAGGCCGGATTGGTGGATATCCTGGGGGAGTCGGGGCAGCTGAATGTGCAAGGCGAGGAGCAGGTCAAGCTCGATCTCTTCGCCGATCAAATATTTACATCCGCCCTGCAGGCCAGCGGGGAGGTGTGCGGGCTGGTGACGGAGGAGAATTCGGAGATCATCACCTTTGAGGATAATCTCGCGCGCGATGGGAAATACATCTTCCTGATGGACCCGCTTGATGGATCATCGAACGTGGACGTCAACGTGTCGGTTGGCACCATCTTCTGTATCTACCGGAGGGTCACCCCGCGGG
>JAWOHI010000295.1:0-4938 GCA_046485255.1 Bacteroidales bacterium | reverse complement strand
GCCGCCTCCTTTCGCAGCGCCCTGGCGGCAAGTGAGGCATGCGATTCTCGCATCCACACTGTTGCTCATCTGCGTGACTTCGCTCGATGCGCAGTGGCTCGGAAGAATCTCAATCGAAGGCGGCTACGACGACAACATGTTCCGCAATTACACTGCCGCTGGAACCGCATCCACCGATGTCACCTTGATGTACGGCTTTTTCCCGGATGACAGGAACTGGGCGCTCAATTACACCGGCAGCCTGACCAGTTTCGCGCGATATCCCGAGCGACTCTATTCCACGCATTCACTCGGCGCCTCATGGGCCATGCCCTACGGGGAAAACGAAGCCAACAGCCTGACCCTCATGGGAATCGGAAGCTTCCGTCTTGACGGCAAGGAGTACGCGCTCTACGATTATTCGCAGATGCAAGCCTCCGCCCTCGTCCGGCACAGCATCCTCGACGACGTCCCATCATCAGTTCATCCACGAGGCTGAAATCAGCCACAGCCAGCACATCGCAGGGCTGGTTCAGTTCGGTGATCTTACGGATGCAGTGAATGCTGCCTGCTGCCTCCATCTTGAACACCACCCCGGGGTTCTCCAAGCGGAAAGCATCGGCAAGGTTCTTCATCGGAACCGAAAGGCTGCCAGCGTGGTATACCACCAGCGTCTCATTCCCCCCCGCCCTGCCTTTGCCGTTGAACAGTCCCGTCAGCCGGTCTCCGCCCAGAAATAGGATGAGTACAATAAGGAGCAAGCCAAGCAGGGGAAGGATCAATATGTGCTTCTTCATCAGAGTGCCCATTTATCTTCATTAAGCAATTATGCGTCCGGTTGGGTTGCGGCGCGACCACCCGCTACCCGGTCGGGATCTTCCTGTCCGAGCTTATTGATCTGCCACCAGAGGAATAGCCCGGTGATCACGGCGGAGGTCACATCAGCGACCGGGCTGCAGAGCCACACCCCGGTGAGGCCGAAGAGGCCGGGCAGGACAAAAAGTGCCGGAACGAGGATTATCAGCTGCCTCAGCAAGGACAGGAACGTAGCCATTTTTGCCTTGCCGATATTCTGAAAGAAATTGGCGGCGACGATCTGGAATCCAACGAGTGGCAGGGTCATCAGGAAGATCCTCATACCCTTGACGGCAATTTCGAACAGTTCCTGGTCGGTTGAATTGAACAGGCGCACAATGGCGTGAGGAAAGAGTTGGACAACCAACCACCCAAACAGGCCGATCCCCGTGGCAGCCAGGATGCCGGTCCGTACGGTGGCTTTCACACGGGCATAGTTCCTGGCTCCAAAGTTAAATCCGACAATGGGCTGGCTGGCCATATTGATGGCCACCATCGACATCACCAGCAGTTGGGCTACCGAGGCGATGATCCCCAGGGCACCAACTGCGAGGTCTCCGCCGTGGCGGATCAGCTGGTTCATCAAAATGGCGTTCACTGCACTGGATGCCAGTTGCATAAAAAACGGCGCCATCCCAATGCTCAGGATCAGGCCAATGATCTTCCAGTCGGGCCTTATGTTGGGCCATTTCAGCCGGATGACCGCCCTCTTGCTGAAAAAGTGGGCTATGACCCAGATATCCAATACGATCGCGGCGATGACAGTGGCGTAGGCGGCTCCTTTGACGCCCATATCCAGGACAAAGATGAAGATGGGGTCGAGGATCAGGTTGACCCCACCGCTCAACAGCATGCTGAGCATTGCGATTCGGGCGTTGCCTTCAGCGCGGATCACGTTGTTCAGGCTGAATCCGATCACGTGGAATACCACCCCCCAGAGGATGATGTTCAGGTAGTCCTGGGCGTAGCCAACCGTCTCCTCCGTGGCCCCGAACATCTTGAGCATCGGCCCCTTGATCGCGAATCCGATGAAGGTGACCAAAAGTCCAACCGTAACCATTAAGAAGAGCCCGGTGCCCAGCACCTTTTCGGCGCGGGAGAAGTCTTTTCTCCCCATATTGATGGAAACCTGAACCCCGGCACCCATCCCGATCAGCATACCGAAAGCCATCACCACCAGCATTATCGGAAAAATCACGCTTAGCCCGGAGAGGGCCAGCGAGCCCACTCCCTGGCCGATGAAAATGCGGTCGACGATATTATAGGTGGCATTCATTATCACCCCGATGAATGCAGGCACAAAATAGCGCCACATCAGACGGGGGATCTTTTCGTTGCCCAGTTCCAGGCTCTTTTCCGCTATCTTTTGTTCGGTCATTCCTTTGGGCTCCTATGCGCAAAGAGCCGGCAAAGGTAATAAAAAGACGGCAGACGGCAGACGGGGGCCTATTCCTGATGCGGGGCCACCACCTCGATCACTTCGGGGAGGTCCATCCCGATTTGTTTCAGGAAGTCGATCTTAGGCACTCCGTTTTTATTCCATCCGCGACGCAAGTAAACGGCGTCCAGGAGTTTTTCGTACTGAGATTCACGGTATTCGCGGAGGGCTTTGAGCTTTTCCTCCGAGCTTTTCCCTGACGGGTCGAATCCGGTCAGGTCGAGCAGCTGCTTGTCATACCGCTCCGACCGGCTTTCGTACTCCTCGATCGTTACAGGGCCCGCAGCCCGGAAAGGCTGGGCATCAAAGCGGCGGGTGCCGAAACCCCTGCGGAGGTTGAACACGCGCTGGAAATTATAGACCCGCTCGGAATCCTCGATCAATCGTTTTGTGTCGAATTCACGACCGGTAACGGCCTTGTAGATGGTCACATAGTTGTCCACGTGCTCGGGAACCTTGGCCGGCTCATCCGTTTCGGCGTTATTGGCCGGCTCAACGTCGTTCCAGGGGAGTTTGCAGAGGCCCACCAGCCCGAACCAGGTCCGGAACATCGGGAAATAATGCAGCGCTTCGGCTTTGGCTTCAAAGGTGGGTATCTGGTTGTTGACCATATCCATAAAGATCAGCCACGCCTCATCGTGCTGCGGCCCCTTGTTGGTCAAGGCGAATCCGCCCTGCTGGGCCAGCGACTCCTTCGACACGTATTCGGAATATTCCAGTCCCTTGTTTTCCATTCCGATGTCATTCACAAAAGCCGGATCGGCGCCAAATTCATTGATGAAGATCTCCTTCATTTTCCGAATCCCCTTGCCGGCGATCAATCCAAACCCTTCGCCGCGGGCCACCTGGTGCAACAGTTCGATCGCGGCCTCCAGGTTGCCGAAGTGGAGTTCCAGTCCGCCGGTTCGTTCCTTGTTTAGGATTCCAGCTTCATAACACTCCATCACGAAGGCCAGAAGCGTCGCCCAGCTGATGGTATCCATTCCGTAGGTGTCGCAATAAAAGTTGGCCTCAATGATGTAGTCGGGATCAAAAATCCCGCAATTGGATCCGAGGCCGGCGGCGTTCTCGTATTCCGGTCCGTCAACCAGCACATCCTGCCCAGCGTAGGGTCCTGTCCTAACGATGTAAGGGTCGACCGCCTTGGCGCACGACATATTGCATCCGATCCAGCAGCCATCGGGCGTCCCCTGCTTGAAGCGGGCTTTCCAGACCTCCGAGTCAATCTTGTATGCATCCGGGTGCGAGCCAAACTTGAAGTTATGAGTCGGCAGCAGGTCGTAATCGTTCATTATCTCCATCAGGTGAGCGGTTCCCTTGGTTCTCATTTCGCACTGCTGGTCATCAAGTTCCCGGATTTCCGCATTGAATCGGCGGCCTCGCTCCATAATGGCAGGAAGATCAACCACGTTGTTCAGGTTGCCTTTCACCCCCGGAATCTTGCACACGATGGCTTTCACCTTCTTGCTCCGGAGAACCGTCCCGGTTCCGCCCCGACCGGCTTGCTTGAGCCTGACGCGGTCCTTTTTCTTGTCGTAAAAGCTGAAGTTGATCATTCCCAGCCAGGAGTGCTCGGCAGCCATCCCGGTGGTGATCACGCTGACGTTCTGTTTTGAATCTTCACTTTCGGCATACATCTCAGTAAGGATCTCGCTCAGGACGTGGCTGTCCAGCGGCTCCTCCGGGGCCTCCTCAATGCGGATCACCCCCTGCGTGCCGTCTATGATGATGATGATGTCGGATTGAGCCTTGCCTTGTAGCTCGATGGCATCAAAGCCGGAAAACTTGACGAACGGCCCGAAGTAACCTCCAGCGTTGCTGTCGGTTACCGATCCACTGGCTGGTGAAAGCGTCACAACGAGCGACTTGCCGGTTCCCGAGTATTGCGTAATGCCCCCAACAGGCCCCGAGGAGATGACAATCTCGTTTTCAGGGTCATCCCACCGGGTATCCGGACGAGTGGCATCCCACAGCAATTTCAGCCCATACCCTTTCCCCCCGATGAACTTTTCCTTCATTAATGGATCTACATCCTTGATCTTCATTGAATTGTCCGAAACATTCAGATAAAGGATCTTGTCGGTATAGCCCTTGTCAAGCGGGGTAACCTCATACTTGAATTCGGCCAGGAGCCGGTGTGACTGGAGCATTTTCTTAATATGCATACAACTTTTTTTTAACTTGCGATTCAGGCAAAATTAATAATTATACATTTCCCGGAAGGGTCTAATTGTATGATTTATATCATTATGCAATAGTGTGCATATCGAATTGATTTAACCAATTCTATTGATTTTTCAGTCGGTGACCGGCACCTCGCGGACCATGCGTTGCAAGTCCAGAATGTCGTCGGCGCTGAGCACCGGCCGGATGTCGTCCGTTTGCACCGTGGTGGTGCGGCGAGCGACCTCGAACTCTTCATCAAAACTCGGATACTTGACAAAGACTTTGAACATAAAGCGATCTTGCTGGGCCTCGGGCAGCGGATACGTGCCTTCCTGCTCGATCGGATTCTGCGTCGCCAACACGAAGAACGGCTCCGTCAGCCTGTGCCGCACCCGGCCCACCGACACCTGCCGCTCCTGCATCGCCTCGAGCAACGCGGCCCTGGCTGTAAAAGCTGAATCCGAACAAGATTATCAGAATTTAGCAAATGAAACGCTGAA
>JAWOHI010000233.1:0-3965 GCA_046485255.1 Bacteroidales bacterium | reverse complement strand
CCGCCTCGACACAGGCGGCGCGGACGTCCTCGACGTAAATCGACCGCCTTCAATAAGGTCGGCTATGCGGCCATACCAGGCGAGGCGCGACGGTTTTATGACGACAATGGGTTGTTGATCATCCAATTTGCCGATATTTATAAAATGCTGGGAGAAACGAAGACACTCGACCAGGCACGGATAGCCTATACCTTCAACCACAACGACCGGGATGCTTTCTGGGGTTTGCCCCAGCACGAAACCCAGCTCGGATCAGGGATGTTCTATTCGATGGCGGTCAACCAGACCGGCCTCGGTGCGGCAATGCTATACGAGCTCACCTCTGAGAGCCAGTACCTGGAGGATGCACGATCCTATTATGGCCAGTTGATCAACCCTCAGGTTAAATTGCTGGATTCCTACTGGAAACTGTTCCACCAGTACACTTTTTATAAAAACGGGCAGTGGAGCTATTCGGGAACGCTTGATGGACAGACGGTTAACGGAATGGGTTTCCGGGCTTACCAGACCAGCCACGTGGTCCAGCTCGGGCTCTCCCTGTTCCGCATTACGGGAGAGTCGCACTACCTCGAAAAGGCAAAAATGCTTATGGAGGCCTCCATCAGCTACTGGTACCGGCCTGGCCAGGGACTCAATGAGAACTCCTTCTGGGGAGGTGATGATATGATTGACGCGCTGATGGACCTGTTTGAAGAGACGGGTGAATTGCGCTATTTTACCATCGCCAGCGACATCATTGATTTCCTGATCGATTATGGCCGGGATAAAAATGGCTATTATCCAAGTGATTACAATGATAACTTCGGCAAGTGGAACCTCGACCGCCGCGACGAATCTCCCGCGGTGATCCTGATGATGGGCCAGGCCGCAGCTGCGGCCGGGATCCTGAGGGTTGCGGCGGCATACGAATCCCTCTCTTCGGGAACGGGCGAAGGCGGGCTTTCGCCTGCCTCAGTCAACAGGGTCAGGGCCTATCCAAATCCCGTTCCTCCCGGCGGGGTGCTGAGACTCCGTTTTGAGGAGGAGCTAAACGGCCCCCTGTCCATCGAGATTTACGGAATGGATGGGCGCCTTTTGCACCGGGAGATACTCCAGGCAGCCGGCCGGGAAGCCTTCCTGAACGTACCCGCCAGCCTGGGTGCTCCCGCGAACCTGCTCCTTCGAGTGATCAGCGGGAATAGGACCGTTAACCATACACTCATTCAAATTGCCGGTTAATAATATGACCTCCAACTACGACAAATTTCCCGCCGTGGGACTGGAAAATGCGATGATCTGGAAAGGGTGGGAATCGTGCATCAATCGGATCAGGCTGGAAATGAGCCGGATTCATAAAGCCCGAAAGGTGGTCGTGGTCGAGTGTTATACTGGAGTCCTGTACCCCGACCTTGCACAGGGGCTGGCCCAACTGGGTTTCGAGGAGCTCTTCCGCGACAGCGACTGGCTGAAGGAGGAGGCGGAGATCCTGGCTTTGACACAGCCGGATGTTACGGATGATCAGATCTTTGGCTATATGACCAACCTGCGTATGGAGGATTTTGTCAGCCGGGAAAAGGTGACCCTCCTCAGGCAGCGGATCGGGCAGGTGGTGTCGGGTACCGTGGTCCTGTGCGGCACCGGGGCCTCCGTGGCCTGGCCGGAGCCCGACCTGCTGATCTATGCCGATATGGCCCGGTGGGAGATCCAACTGCGGATGCGAAGGGGGCTGGTGCACGGGTTGGGGGTGAAAGATTCGGATCTTGAATTCTCCCATCAGTACAAGCGGGGCTACTTCGTCGACTGGCGGGTGTGCGACCGGCACAAGGTGGAGCTGATCGACCGGATCGACTTCTTCCTCGATACCAACCGGGCGGGGTCGCCAGGGCTGATGAAGCGGGCCGACTGGTTGAACGGCCTGGAAAAAACCTCCACGCGGCCGTTCAGGGTGGTTCCCTATTTCGATCCCGGCCCCTGGGGTGGCCAGTGGATGAAGGAGGTTTGCGACCTCGACAGGAGCGTGGAGAATTACGCCTGGTGCTTCGATTGCGTGCCGGAGGAGAACAGCTTACTGTTCGAGGCGGGAGGCGTTACTTTCGAAACCCCCGCGGTCAACCTCGTGCTGTTCCAACCGGAAAACCTGCTCGGGGAGGGCATTCTGCGCCGCCTCGGGCCTGAATTTCCCATACGCTTTGATTTCCTCGACACGATGGAGGGCGGCAACCTGAGTTTCCAGGTCCACCCGTTAAAAGAGTATATCCGCGAGAAACTCGGGATGCCCTATACCCAGGACGAAAGCTACTACCTGCTTGACGCCCGCGAAGATGCCACGGTTTACCTGGGCCTGCGCGAAGGGATCGACCGCGAAAAGATGTTAGCCGACCTGAAGAAATCGTCCCTCAATGGGCAGATTTTCGACGTGGATGCGTATGTCAACCGCTGGCCTGCGCGCAAGCACGACCATTTCCTGATCCCGGCCGGCACGGTGCACTGCTCCGGCCGTAACTCGATGGTGCTGGAGATCAGTTCAACACCCTACATCTTCACCTTCAAGATGTGGGATTGGGGCCGAATGGGGCTCGACGGCAAGCCGAGGCCCATTAATGTGGACCACGCCGTCAATGTCATCAACTGGGAAAGGATCACCCCGGTGGTCAGCCGTGAGCTGATCAACCGCGTTGAAGTCCTGGCGGAAGGGGAGGGGTGGCGCGAGGAGCGGACGGGGCTTCACCCCGATGAGCCGCTGGAGACCCGGCGCCACTGGTTCACCGGGCCGGTCGCGCACCATACCGGAGGCACCGTCAACGTGCTTAACCTCGTGGAGGGCCGGGAGGCAGTGGTCTCATCACCCGAGGGGCGCTTTGAGCCATTCACCGTCCATTATGCCGAAACATTCATTATCCCCGCAGCAGTGGGACCCTATGTCATCGCTCCGGTGAATGGAGTTTCGGATCAGCCACACGCCACCATCAAGGCGTTCGTGCGGGAGCAGGAGTGAAAAAATCCTCCTCTCTCAATACCACCGGCCGCTGCACCGCTTCAATATCGGGCCGGATATTGATCTCGTAAGGATACAGGGCGTAATAATAGGCGGTCAGGGCGTAATTTACCTGCGTATCCGCCCAGTGCCACAGCTCGATGTTGGAGCTGATGGAAGTGGTGAACGGAATCGCATCAAGCGCCCGGTGGCGCATATTAACGGTCAGTTCCGGATCGAAGTTGCCCGCTCCCGTGGGCTGGGAAATGAATGGGTGCGAGAAGGGTTCGGGACGGGCAAATGCATATCCGTAGTAATCCTCACTCCCCGTGCCGATGCTTGAAGGGAACGCCTCACCATCCACGAAGATTTTCTCATCCCCTTCGCCCCACCAGGTGTGAGCCATATTGAAAAGGGTCACCTGATCACCCACGTAGCATCCTTTTCCATTGATATCCACATAATTGACGTCAAAAAACCAGCCGTCAAGACGGGTATTCACCTGGTGGTATTCGTGCCAGCTAGCCCCGAAGTACATACTGCGGGGATTCCAGAAATATTCCGTCAGGCCGATCTCCCCCCTCAGACGGATGGTATCAGTTCCGTAATTGAGGTAAGTGATACGGCACTCTTCCTTGAATGGCATCACCCAGGAGGATCGCATCTCCCCGCCTGCGGTGGTCTGGGTGAAAAAGGTCTTGTGCGGGTGCAGCTTGTAGCCGGTGCCGAAGAACTCCCCTATCGGAACCCACACGGTGCGGTGTCCGTCAAACTCCAGGGAGAGGACCGCCGAGCGGAGGGTCTGCTCCGGGTTTGGACTGTGGGGGTGCACACACAGGTAGGAGATGGCGGCATCCTCGCGGCTGATCGGGAGCACCAGGGAGTCGCCGGGCAGGACCACCCGGTCGAACGCTTCCGCCACCCGGCCCTGACTATAGTCGGACAGGAGGGCTTCGCCGGCCACTTTCATTGCGTGACGGGCCTTTTCCAACCTTCGGGGGCTGTAGCTGAC
>JAWOHI010000081.1:0-5730 GCA_046485255.1 Bacteroidales bacterium | reverse complement strand
ACTCTTTGGCTATCACGCGGATGACTGTATAGGACGGGATGGCGATCAGCATTCCGAGAACACCGCCGATGGTGGCGGCCACCAGGATGACGATAAAGATTTCGAGGGGGTGTGACTTAACTGACCGCGAAAAGATCTGGGGCTGAAAGACCACGTTATCAATGATCTGGGTGAACTCCATCGCAATAAAGATGTAGATCACCAGGGGGAGCAGCTGGGTGGATACATCCATCGGCATGCTCACGGCCACGCCAACGGTGAGACCGACCACGATTCCGATGAATGGTCCCACGTAGGGGATGACGTTCAGCACCCCTGAGATCAGGGCAATGGTAACCGCGTGGTTGAATTGCAGTCCAGCTATCGACAGGCCGACCGTATTCAGCAGGATGATGCCCGTAGTCTGCAGCAGGATACCGATGAAATAGCGCTTCAGGAGGGTACTGATCGAATGGATTGCGTTCCGTACGTTCTGCTCCTTATCCTCCGGGAAAACGAGGACCACCGCATCGGCAAAAAGGTCCGATTCCTTCATGAAGTAAAAGGAAATGAAGGAGATCGCCAGGATGGCCACGGCGGCATTCCCAACGATCCCGGCAACGTTGGAGAGGAGGCCGGTGAACTCCACATTGCCAAAGGCGTTGGTGATGGTGTTGCGCGTCCAGGCCAGGAGGTCGAAATCGGCCGGGACCAGGTTGAAGCCGGCCAGGAAATCCCTGAACTTACTGATTGGTCCCTCCAGGTTGGCCACCAGACTATTGAGGTCAATGTTTGAAAAGAACTTGATCTCGTTGGCCAGCAGCGGTATAAAGGTATAAAAGAAGGTGAAGACCAGTCCCCAGAAGAGCAGGACCGTGAACAGGGAGCAGAGTCCCCTGGGCAGGTGCCATTTACGGATGTGGATTTTTTGCAGCAGATTGACCAGCGGCTCGCCGATCATTGAGACGACAAAGGATACGATGATGAAAATGACGATGGTGCTGAAGAACCAGATGCTGAATCCTGCCACCAGCAGGGTCACACCCAGTATGATCAGCCGTTGGACGTTGGTCAGGGCAGGCCGGGGATTCATAGATAGTAAAGATACATTTTTTCCGTTCAACCCCGCACCAGCGGGTAAATCACCACCTCCGCCAGCAGGTAGGCCATCAGCAGCAGGGCTGTCCAGGCACCCATTTTCCGGATATCCGTATAGGCTCTGAGGGGTATCCCCAGGGCCTTCCGGGTGTAGGCGACAAGAATGATCCGCTCTACATAATAGGCGATTACGGTGGCCAGGGCCACTCCCCGGATACCCCAGAGGCGGATCAGCAGGAGGCTCAGCCCGATATTGAGGATCAGTTCGATCAGGGCGGCCGACATCAGGATCCGGGTTCGCCCGGAGGCTAGCAGGACGGTGTGTGGGAAGAGCAGCCGACTGACGATCAACAGGATAAAAAGGTTGACCACGCCGGCGCTCTCCAGGTAATCCCAGCCGTAGATCAGGGGGAAGATCAGGTAGGAAGATATCAGGACCCCGATCGAGAGCGGGAACATCCAGGAGGCCATCCGTGCCGACCTTTTGCGGAGCATCACAAGTCCCGCCTCCCGACCCTCCCGGGCGATCACGGCGGTCATCGCGTTGCTCAGGGCATAGGCCAGGGTGGCGATCAGGGGCAGCTCCCGGGCGCCATAGCGAAAGAGGGCGAAGGTGGCCGCATCGGACCAGGCCGAAACGATGAATCCGTTGACGTATTGGGCCGATCCGCTCAGCAGGACGCTTACGACCACCGGTCCGCCGAGCGCCAGGTATTCCTTCCAGAACGGCAGGTCGATCCGGAACTCTCTGTTCCTGGCCAGGATGGCGATCAGCCAGACGGTCCGGAACGTCCCGGCGACAATCATTCCCCACATCGCCGATTTCACGCCCAGGCCCATCACCACGGGTATCCCAACCAGCAGCAGTTGAAGGGTGAAGGCGATGGTCCCGTACCGGAGTAACTTTTTCGACTGGTCGGTGATCACGTACCAGTACTCCACCAGCGTAGACGGGGCGAAGGAGATCAGGTAGAGGATCACCAGCCCGATCAGCTCCCGCGGGAGCTCCTGCTGGAGCAGCTTGCCCAGGACGGGACTGAAAAGCCATAATGCCAGACCTGCCAGGGCAGTGAAGGCCAGGAGCAGGACGAAGGCGTTGAAGAAATGCCGCCCCCCTTCCGCCGTCTGCCGTCCGCCGTCTGCCGTCCCCTTTCCGCCGTCCGTCGTCGGCCGCGCAGCGGCCAAGGGCAGCAGCGCCTGGATCAGTCCTGTCAGCCAGAAGTAGCTGACAATGCCGGCGAAGAAGATGAAGGATTCATAGAGGCCCACGGCAGCCGGCTGGAGGCCGGAGCGGGGCAGGATGATGCTGATCAGGAAGGCTGAGCCGAACCGGAAGAGCTGGAAGTATTGCAGCCCGGAGAGGGTGTCGTAGGGCAATATTTTCTTCCAGCGAAGCGACAAATCATTCGATATTAATCGGATCCTTGACTTTTTGTTTCATCAGGGCGAGGTCGAGCACCTGCTGCACGGTGCGTACATAACGGAAAGCCAGCCCTTTTAAGTATTTAGCCTTGATCTGGTCAATATCGTTTTTGTTCTCTTCAGCGAGGATGATCTCCCGGATGGAGGCCCTTTTGGCGGCCAGGATCTTCTCCTTGATGCCTCCCACCGGCAGCACGCGGCCCCGGAGGGTGATCTCGCCGGTCATCGCCAGTTGCGACTTCACCTTTCGCTGAGTAAAGGCGGAAGCGAGGGAGGTCACCATCGTGATCCCGGCTGACGGACCGTCCTTGGGTATGGCCCCTTCGGGCACGTGGATATGGACGTTCCACTTTTCGAACACGTTGTCGGGGATCCCCAGCCGTCCGGCGTGCGCCTTGATGTATTCGAGGGCCAGGATGGCCGACTCCTTCATCACCTCGCCGAGGTTTCCGGTGATCGTCAGGGTTCCCTTGCCCTTGCTGAGGCTCGTCTCCACATAGAGGATCTGCCCGCCGGTCTCGGTCCAGGCCAGCCCGGTCACCACGCCGGCAAACTCGTTCCCCTGGTACTCATCCTTTAGGACCTCGGGATAGCCCAGGTACTCACGGAGTGCTTCTCGTTCCACCTCCTGGGGGAGGTTTTCACCCAGGGCGACCCGTTTGGCCAGTTGCCTGACCACCTTGGCAATCTTCTTGTCCAGCGCCCTGACGCCTGACTCGCGTGTATGCTTTTCGATGATGTATTCGATGGATGCCGGGGGAAAAACAAAGCTGTCCGGATCCAGTCCGTGGTCAACTAACTGCTTGGGAACCAAATGTTTTTTGGCAATATCCACTTTTTCCTCCACCACATAACCCGATATTTCGATCATCTCCATCCGGTCGCGCAGGGCGGCGCTGATGGTGGCCGGGTTATTGGCTGTGGCGATGAAGAGTACCTTGGACAGGTCGTACTCCATCTCCAGGAAATTGTCGTAGAACGTGCTGTTCTGTTCCGGATCGAGCAGTTCGAGCAGGGCTGAGGCCGGGTCGCCCCGGAAGTCGTTTCCAACCTTGTCGATCTCGTCGAGCACGAAAACCGGGTTGGAAGTGCCGGCCCGCTTGATATAGTGAATGATCCGGCCGGGCATTGCACCGATATAGGTCTTGCGGTGGCCCCGGATCTCCGATTCGTCCTTCAGGCCGCCGAGCGACATTCTTACGTATTTTCGATTCAAGGCCCGGGCCACCGATTTGCCCAGGGAGGTCTTACCCACTCCGGGAGGGCCATAGAGGCAGAGGATGGGCGCTTTCATATCGCCCTTCAGCTTCAGGATGGCCAGATGCTCCAGGATCCGCTCCTTCACCTGGTCGAGCCCCGAATGGTCCTCATTCAGGATCCGTTTGGCACGGCGAAGATCGAAATTATCAGTTGACACCTCGTTCCAGGGCAGGTCGAGCAGCACCTCGAGGTAGTTGATCTGGACCGAATACTCGGCCGAGGCTGGATTGATCCGCTCCAGCTTCTCCACCTCGCGGAAGAACATTTTTGCCGTCTCCTCCGACCAGTTCTTGGTTTCGCCCCGCTGCCTGATCTCCTCCACCTCCTGTTCGAACGGGCTGCCCCCGAGCTCATCCTGGATGGTCTTCATCTGCTGGTTGAGGAGGTACTCGCGCTGCTGGGCATCGATCTCCAGCTTCACCTTGTTCTGGATGTCCTTCTTCAGCTTCTGTTTCTGGTACTCCAGTGACA
Source organism: Bacteroidales bacterium (assembly GCA_046485255.1). GTDB lineage: Bacteria > Bacteroidota > Bacteroidia > Bacteroidales > UBA12481 > UBA12481. The sequence continues at coordinate 1,500 of JAWOHI010000081.1, read as the reverse complement.
GGTGTTCCAGGAGGCTGATGGCGCGGTCGCGTATGTTGTCCGTCTCGAGCATCTCCTGCTTTTCGGCGATGCCCAGGTCGGAGTTGGAGCATAGGTAGTTGACCAGGAATCCGGCCCCTTCGATGTTCTTGATCGCGAAGCTGGCCTCCTGCGGCACGTTGGATGAGTATTGCACGATCTTGAGCGCCAGGTCCTTGATGGTTCCGATAATGGCCTCAAACTCCTGCTTGTTCTCGGTGGGCTTGATGTCGGTGATGGGGGTGACACTGGCCCTCAGGTAGGGTTCGGTGGCCGTGATCTCATCGAGCCTGAACTTGCGCTTGCCGTGGATGATCACCGAGGTGGTGTCATCCGGCATATTCAGGATCTTGACGATGGAGGCCATTGTGCCTACCCGGTAGAGGTCGTCGAACTCCGGATCCTCGATGGAGGTATCCTTTTGGGCGACCACCCCGATCTCCTTGTTATGCTTGTAAGCCTCCTTCACCAGGCGGATCGATTTCTCCCGGCCGACGGTGATGGGGATTACCACCCCGGGGAAAAGCACGGTATTGCGAAGCGGCAGGACCGGAAGGGTTTCCGGAACCTCGGCCACGCTCAGCTCCTCTTCATTGCCATCGGAAATGAGGGGAACAAAATCGGAATCATCATCTCCGAAATCAAAAAACAGGTTATTTCCCAACTTAATTCCCACGATTATTTTTTGCAAAAAAAAGCCCCGGTCTGGGGCTTGGGGTTTGTATCGTTTTTGCTACTTCTTTTGCCGCTTCTCCAGGTGCTTTTCGAACCTTCGGTTGAACTTGTCAACACGGCCTGCGGTATCCACCAGCTTCATCTTACCCGTAAAGAAGGGGTGCGAAGTATTTGAAATCTCAATCTTGACCAGCGGATACTCCACCCCATCCACCTCGATCTTCTCGCGCGTGTGAACGGTTGAGCGGGTAATGAAGGTGTAATCATTGGATAAATCCTTGAATACCACTAATCTGTAATTCTTTGGATGAATGTCTTGTTTCATGGCGACTTACTTTTCTTTTCAACCTCCCTCGATTCCTTCCGAAGGGGACGCAAAGATAAGAACTTTTTCAGTGTATCCAAAAGGATGCTGGTCAATTATCACTCTTTTTTAATGATTTCCCGGCGCAGGCTGCTGTTCCCCCCGTCATTGGTAAACCGCTCGAAGGGCACCGAGGGATCGATCATATAGCGATAGGTGATGTGTCTCTTCGCCAGGGTGGCCCCGATCTGTTCGTAAACTTTCCGCATCCGGGGGTTGTAGTCGCCCACCCAGGAGAGCTCGATCTCGTTGTACCAGCTGCGCTTTTTGGTGGCCAGGGCGAACTGAAGGAAGACAGCCGCGATCACCCCGGAGTTCTGATACTCGGGGATCACCCCGGCCAGCAGGACACGGTTGCGGGTGATGGTTTTCCCGCCTTTAAGCCAGAGAAACCGGAGCAGTTTCCAGAAGTTCATCCGGCCGTCGAATTTGGCCAGCACCTG
>JAWOHI010000079.1:0-3458 GCA_046485255.1 Bacteroidales bacterium | reverse complement strand
AATCAAATCGAAAGTGCCCGTGGAGCTCTTGTAAACCAGGCTGATCGACTCATTGGCCATAACCCACCGGGTGGATCCGTGCTGGATGGTTATACCGGTGTCGGAAGAGTGACGGCAACCGGCCAGCATCAGAAATAAGCCAACCGGTAAGATGGCAAGGGCAATGGAAATTCGGTTCATGGAAAGGTACTTTTCCCAAACTTACGGAATATTGGTAAAGCAGGAGCCCAGCCAGGAAAGGCTCAGGGCTTATCGGTTGATAATTCGCTATCTTTATCCAAATCGGGTCGGAAACCGATATCGACTTTCTCTATGGCATTTCGGCCGGCAAGTTGCTTAAAACCAACATAATGAAATTCAAGATTTTCCCATTGACCCTCGTCCTGATGATCCATTTTTCTGCGGCATTCGCCCAGCCAGTCAGGACCATTCATCTTTGGCCAAAAGGCGCGCCTGGCTCTAAAGAGCCGGCGGCCGCCAATGTCATCAGCAGCGACCGGAGCGGCCAGGCCACCCGGATTTCCAGTGTAACCGATCCGGTTCTTGAAGTTTTCGAACCGTCAGGGGGGAATACAACCGGTACGGGCGTGGTGGTTTGCCCGGGCGGAGGCTACCATACCCTGACCATCGACCTGGAGGGGTATGAGGTGGCCACCTGGTTGAACAGCCTGGGCATCACAGCTTTCGTTTTGAATTACAGAGTTCCCGGCAACCGGGATGGAGCCTTGCAGGATGCCCGGCGGGCCATAAGGGTGGTCAGGGAACAGTATGCCAACCGTGATCCATTTTTAAAAAAGATTGGCATCATGGGCTTTTCGGCCGGAGGAAGTCTGTCGGCCCGTACGAGCACCTTGTATGATTGGAATGATTATGACCCGGTTGATGAAGCTGATCTTTTCTCGGCCCGGCCCGATTTCACCCTGCTGATCTACCCGGCTTATCTTGACCAGGGTGAAGGGAGAAGCCTGACACCTGAGCTTCGGGTGGATTCGCTCACGCCCCCCGCCTTCCTCTTCGTGACTGCCGATGACCCATATGGCAACAGCGCGCTTGTGATGGCCGGTGCTCTCCGCGACCGAAAGGTTCCCGTGGAACTGCACTTCCTGCCCCAGGGTGGGCATGGTTACGGTTTGCGGCCGGGCAACCCGGCCGCGGAAGCCTGGCCCCCGATGGCCGGTTCGTGGCTCACACAGTTTTATGAATGGCCGGATCCGAGCCTCCCCTTCCGCAATAGTTTTTATGCACAGGTTGGCGGTATTGGCCTCCACTACAGAATCTGGCCGGCCAATAAGGAGAAGGATTCCGATCGGTGGATCCTGCTGGTTCACGGAATGAGCGGCTCCACCTATTCCTGGGAGGATAATGCCCCCGTGCTGGCCGCCAACGGCTACAACGTTTTAGCTATCGATGTGCCCCCCTTCGGGTTCAGCAGCAAGGATCGCACCCTGAGCCAGTCGGCCCCGGCACGGGCACGGTTGCTCTGGGAACTCCTCGACCAGGTGCAGCCCGGGCGCCAATGGATCCTGGCCGGCCACTCGATGGGGGGAGGCATTGTGCAGGCAATGGCCATCGCACATTCCGACCGGGTTGATCGGGTCATTTTTGCGGCACCAGCCCTCTTTGGAGCCCCGGGCGAAAACACCACACACGGATCCCTTCTGATGCGGTTCGCTCCGGCCAGGTGGCTGATGGCAGGCATTGGCAACCTCTTTCTCCTGAGGCGCAAAACGATCCACAAACTGCTCCTTTCCGCCTACGGCAGCGAACCTCCCCGGGAAGATGTGGAAGAGTACCTGCGGGCCCTCTCTCAGCCCGGATTTGCATCGGCCTTCCTGAGCAGCGGCCGGAGCAGCCACTCCTCCGAGCGGTTCAAGGGAACCGGCTTCAACAGCCCCGCACTGGCCATCTGGGGCGACCAGGACGCCTGGGTACCCTTGCCAAGGCAACAAACCCTCCTCACCCAATTACCAACCATATCCGTATCCGTAATCGCCGGCGCCGGCCACGTGCCAATGGCCACCCACACCGATGAGTTCAACCGTTTGGTGCTGGAGTTCCTGCGGAAGTGACCAGTGACCAGTGACCAGTGACTGGTGAAAATGCTTCGTTATGGCTCTTCACTAACCCCAGACTTCAGTCTGGGGATGAAGGGATGGTCACCTCACCCAAATCAGCAGCCCCTTCCCCGCCGGGACTTGAAACGATTCGCCTGGTTTCAAATGACCCTCTTCCTGAAAACCTTCGACCTCAGGAAGATAGAACTCAGCATCTTCTGGATTGATCCCCAATGACCGCCAGTCGATCTCCAGTTGGACCCTGGCCGGACCGGCCGCCCAGGAGGCGACCGCGATCAAAGCTTCACCCCGCCGCTTGTACACGGTAGCAGGCACATCGGCCCGGCCGGTCCTGACCGGGCAATCCTTCACCCAGTAGCCGATCATCTCAGAGCGTTCCATCCCGAACCGGTCGCGTATCTTCCAGATATTGGATGGGTTACCTGACCACGGCGCCCGGCTGGTCATACCATACAGCATGCCGCGCCATTGGTTTCCGCCGTCCTGCAACATCTCGCCCATCAGCCCGAACGGGATCCCCGCCACTTCGGTCATCCAATACTCGGGACCCGCATTGTAGTCGAAATATTCCCCAAACCAGAGCCGGTCGATATAGGGGAAGTGTTCCATATAGAGGTTGGCCGAATTGGTATAGCCGTCGCGATGGTTGAACTGGTTGGCCGAATGCAGGTCGATCAGCGCTCCCGGATTGGTCCGGTAGAGCACTTTCCGCACCCGCTGCATGATGCTCCGGTCAAACGCCACATCATCAATGTACAACCCGTCGATCCCCACCTGCTTGACCAGCCAGTCGAGCCCCTCAAGGTAATAATTGTGCCAGCGTGAGGTGCCGGTGTTGATCACGGCCGCATCCTGCAGGTCGGGGACGAACCAGGCAGGGATGTAATTGCCGTCGAGATGCTCCTGAAGCCAGGAATACCCTCCACCCGGGCCCTCCGAGAGAATTTCGGCACCAAGCGACTTGAGGGCCCATATCTCGGGACAGATATTGGTCAGCTCCCTCACGGTGTAATAGATCTTGACCTTGAAATCCCGCTTGTGGGCCTCGCTGATGTAGCTTTTCATTTCAGCCGTCCGCACGAAGGGGTAGTTGATGAAAGGATTGATGTCCGTGGCGTGGTGAACGTTGATCACGTTGGCCCCGGCATCCGCGATGGTATCCAGCGGCATGTACTTGTGGTAGTAGCGGTCGTGCCACTGCTCCTGCACGTTGAGAGCCTTGAACGGCGTGACCAGCAGGTTGATGTCGAAGTGCAGCGTGTCGCCCGGATTGACCGTCCGCTGTCCGCTGAAGGCCCGCAGCACATAAACCGGACCCCGGCGCTCCAGGGTGAACCCGCCCTTCCCGTCGTTGGACCAGGAGGGGGGCATATTCAGTGGTTT
>JAWOHI010000055.1:0-4953 GCA_046485255.1 Bacteroidales bacterium | reverse complement strand
CGTACAGTGACCAGCGCGTGATCGTCCGGCCGCTGCGATTCTCGAGCTTGACCGAGCCGGCGACCAGGTGGAACAGGATGATCGCCGCAAGCACGGCGAGGGTCCGCTGCTTCGCTGGGGCGGGATCGGGATCCTTGCCGTGCTTGCGGCGATCATCCTGTTCCACCTGGTCGCCGGCTCGGTCAAGCTCGAGAATCGCAGCGGGCGGACGATCACGCGCTGGTCACTGTACGACCGCGTGATGCACTGGTACACGGCGATCCTGTTCATCATCCTGGCGATCACGGGGCAGGCGGCTGGTAAAGATCCCTACACCTCCCCGCAACTGTGCGGTTTCATCTCCTGAGAGATCCCAGTTAAAGCCCACTCTCGGAGATATCATAACCTGAGGCTTAGGCATCTGGCCAGCTTTGGCACCCATCAGGTCCCATCCGGCAGCTTCGAGCAATGGGATGGTTTCTTCATTGAATTTGGTGTTTTCAACCGGCGGGGTCAGGAAGATCGGCATATCTGCGCGAATTCCGAAGGTCAACTTGAAGTCATCCGTAGCCCTGAACTCATCCTGCGCATAGAGACCCAACTGTAACATATTGAAGTTGGCAGCTGCAAGTGAACCATCTCCGGTGATGTCATCCACCAGGGAATAGTAGCGGGTGTAGTTAAAAGCCTTGTTTTTGTAAAAGTCGGCCAGGCTGTTGTATTGATAATACCCGTAATTCTGACGGACAAACAGGTTATATACGTGGGCAAACTCATTGGAAGTTCCCAGGGTAATGGTATGCTTGCCTTTATAGATGCTCAGATTATCGGTTAAAGTGATCGACTTCTGTATCAGTTCATTGCCAGTTGAAAACTGTTCTGAGCCAAAGTTGATGGCCCCACTGCCGTCACGGATGTTCACTGCTGGAAAATCCATTCCCATCGGGTCACGGTCGTCATTAACATCGGAATATACCACCATCAGGCTGTTCGACATTTTTGAGAAGTTCGACTTAAGTTCGAGGGTTGTCGAATTCGTCCGACTGGGAAAATAGATTCCACTATTACCGAAATTGATGGTGCTGGAAGAGGAGGTTCCAGGGCTGTAGGATTTATGGTCCGTGTAACTGTGACGTAGCATAAGCTTGTGAACATCATTGATGTTCCAGTCTAATCTTGCCAACAGCTTATTGGAATTCAACAGCTTTGCATTATCGATAAAGCTGCCCGGGTCATATCCGTATTGATTCTTAAGATACTCTGCCAAGGCGTTCAGGTCAGCTTCTGAAGCGTTTCCATTGTAACGGCTAAACTCGAACGGGGCAGGAGTCTGATCCCGCTGGACCTCTCCGTTAATGAAGAAGAAGAGTTTATTTTTAATGATCGGTCCACCAACCCTGAAGCCCGAAGTAATGGCCGTAAAATCCGCAAGCGGTTTTCTCATTTCGGCAATTTCCTCTTTGGTCTTGTCCTTGGTGTCCAATGTTGCCAGTGGGGTTTTACCAGAAAGCTTCTCATTTCTTAGAAATCCGTAAACCGAACCCGAAACCTCATTGGTTCCCCGGCGAGTAACAGCGTTCATTGCAGCACCAGCAAAACCACTGTTGCGAACATCATAAGGGGCAATGGAAATTTGAAACTGCTCGATGGCATCCATCGAGATGGGTGTACCTCCGGTTTGTCCGCCATTAACGCCGGACGCAGCCAGACCGAAAAGGTCGTTCTGGGCACCTCCGTCAATCATCAGGGAATTGTAGCGGTTGTTGATGCCGGCGATGTTGATGGCCTGGTTGTCGTCGACAGAAGCCTGTGGGGTCAATCGGGTAAAGTCAGTTAAATCCCTTCCAACCGTTGGCATCATTTCAATCCTCTCAAGAGGAATGACTGTCTGTGCACCAGTCCTGTTACCATCAAACACATTGACCGAGCCACGTCTCCCAATGACTGCAATCTCGCCCAACCGCACCTCCGTAGTCTTAAGCTGAACATCCACCTTGGCCGTCTGGCCCAGGGTTAAAAACACATTTTCCCTTGACCAAGCCTCATAGCCAAGATAGCTAACCCGAATAGTATAAGGTCCTCCAATATCCATATTAGGCAAGCGATAAAAGCCATTGGCATCGGTGGTAGCCCCGTAAAGGGAACTGGTTGGGATATGAACGGCCACGACAGTGGCCCCAGGTAGTGTTTCTCCATCTGGGCCAACAACTTTACCGTTAACCCCAGAAGTGGTTACCTGGGAAAAACCGTTCAAGGTGGTGGCCAATCCAAAGAAAAACAGCAATAAAAACTTAGTAAGATTTCTCATACATTTGGTTTTAAAGTTATAAATAATTATAATTTAGTCACTTAGGTTTAACTCTCCACTAGTTTTGCAAAATAAGTCCTTTTGCAAAAAACCAATGTAAAATAAACATTAAGTTCAAAGCACCTCCGATTTAACTAATCTGTTTATCAACAATTCCGGCAATTATTAACTATCCACTCCTGGTGCGTCCACCCATTTGAAAAGCTTATCCGACCTGCGGATTTTCCTTCCGGTGCGGAAGGCGGCCTTGAGCCCCTTGCCGGCGCTCTCCACCGGGCCCTCAGCGGTATGGAGCTCCTGGATGGTCAGCCGGATCAATCCGGTGGTAGGGCCGGTGATCACCACCTCGTCGCCGACGGAGAGCGCCCCGGTTTCGAGCCGGAATTCGGCGACCCCGATTTTCGGATAATAATTGGTTGCAGAGCCCAGGTAAACCTTTCTTTTAGTGGCCTTTGAGCCATAGACCGAGCTCCACTCGCCCAGTCGCTGGCCCAGGTAGTAGCCATCCCAGAAGCCCCGGTTAAAGACCGTTGAGAGCCGCTCCTGCCACTGCCCGATCTTCTCCGGGCCATAGGTTCCGTCGGCCAGGCTCTCCACCGCCTCGCGGTAGCAGGCCACTACGGTCTGCACATACTCCGGGGGCCTCGCCCGGCCCTCGATCTTCAGCACCGTCACCCCTGCGGCGATGATCCGGTCGAGGAAATGAATGGTGGAGAGGTACTTGGGCGACATAATGTATTCGTTGTCGATCTCCAGGCGATCGCCCGACTCCACCTCCTCCAACCGGTAACCGCGCCGGCATGCCTGAAGGCAGCTGCCCCGGTTGGCCGAGCTATTGTATTGATGAAGACTGAGATAGCACTTGCCGGAAATGGCCATGCAGAGGGCTCCGTGTACAAACAGCTCCAGCCGTACCAGCCGCCCTGATGGCCCCTTGAGCTGGTGCAGGCCGATCTGCCCGGCGATGTATGCCACCTGCTCGAGATCCAGCTCCCTGGCCAAAACCATCACATCGGCAAACCCGGCGTAAAAGCGTACCGTCTCGAAATTGGAGATGTTCAGCTGGGTGGAGAGGTGAATGGGCATTCCCTTCTCACGGGCATAGGCGATCACCGACTGGTCCGACAGGATCACCGCGTCGATCCCGGCCTCCAGGGCCAGGTCGATCATTCGTCGGGAGAGACTGATCTCCCGGTCGTAGATGACGGTGTTGAGGGCCAGGTAGGACTTGACCCCCTTCATTTTGCAGTACCGGGCTATCTTTGGCAGCTCCTCCACGCTGAAGTTTCCGGCGGATTTTGACCGCATATTGAGGTGCCCGACCCCGAAATAGACCGCGCCGGCGCCCGCCTCAACCGCGGCACGCAGGGAGTCGAAGGATCCCGCGGGAGCCATCACCTCGATCTGTCCAGGAGTCAACACCGGTTCCATCATCTTAGTTTTTAATCCATTGCCTGACCTGGCCAATCAACTCCGCCGGATCGTCACCCAAGGACGATGCCTGACTGCCGTCGATGTAAACCACCGGCTTGCCGATGGTTTCCCCGATCATTTTCCATAGTGGCTCTAAGGCCACCAAGCCTCCCGAACCGCGAATGATGGAGGCGGCCTGAAGGGGCGTGAAGTCGCCGCAGGCGGGATAAACCGTGCACCCGGCCTTCCGGGCGATCTCATCAGCCAGCGGCCGCTCCTGCGCGCTACCAGTCAATACCATCGGGTACTCGATCAGAGTGGCAAGGCGAACGAGCTGCTCGACGGCCTGATCCCGCAGGCCGGCCAATCCCTCCAGTGAAAGGGCCAGGTAACCTTTCCCGAACGATTCGGGAAACCAGGCCGGATTGGGGCCGGGAACCGCAAAGAAGGGCCCGGCGTGATCATCCGCTACGTCAAACAGGGAGAGTTTCTCAACGGGGAAGTCCAGGATTTTAAGCTTGCGCTTCAAACGTTTGTAAAAACCCTTGCCCTCCAGATCAACCAGATAGTCGGGCAGCAGTTCCCCAATGACCGGCCTCAAAATCAACGGATCCCGGTCGTAGGTCAGCAGCCGGTCGGGCTTCTGTGCCTCCAGGAGCCAGGAGGATGCAGCCGGGGCTATCGAAAAGACTTCCGCCCCCTCCACCTGGTTGTTCAGCCAGCGGATGACGGCGGTCGACAACAACAGGTTGGCCGGATCGGTCGGATGCAATAAGAGAAAACAGACTTCCAAGAGAGAAAAATTAGGCTAACGTTACCAATACATGTACCTGGTTATCCACACACTCTACGACCCCGCCCCTGATCTGATATTCCTGTTTGCGGCCGCCCGCATCGATTACCTTGACGGTGCCCGCCGCCAGCGTGGAGATGATCGGGGCGTGGTTTTGGAGTATCTCAAAGGCACCGAGGGTTCCGGGCAGGCTCACCAGGGAGACCTCTCCGGAGAAGAGTTCGGATTCGGGAGTGAGAATTTCGAGTTTCACGTCAGTTGCTCATTTGGTTTAGCGACTCGCAGCAAGAAGTTTCTCGCCCTTTTCGATGGCCTCCTCGATCGGGCCCACCAGGTTGAATGCGGCCTCCGGGTAACGGTCCACCTCGCCGTTGAGTATCATCTTGAACCCCTTGATGGTATCTTCGATGCTGACAAAGGCACCCGGGCGGCCCGTGAACTGCTCGGCCACGTGGAACGG
>JAWOHI010000030.1:0-2777 GCA_046485255.1 Bacteroidales bacterium | reverse complement strand
ATTCAGGTCGGGCCTCGCCCGGTAGATGGCCAGGTGGAAGGGGAGTTCGGAGGAGGGCTTGTGAGGCCCCGAAACCGACCCGTCGGGGTGGACGCACACGATGTCGGACGGCTGCAATGAGCCTTTGTCGATGCCGGCCGGGGTGACCCAGACATCGCCGTTTTCGTCCCGTATCGAGATATTGCCGCCGGTGGTGGTCGTTAACCCCCTGCGATAGATGCGGCTGATGATCTCGGCGATCTGTTCCCTGGGAGGTGTGAGGTTGGGGTCCATATCAAAATCTGATTTCCATTGCCAATTCAACCATCCTTCGGGTACCCAAAGGAGTACTGAGGTATTCGTAATCCAGCAGAAATTTCTGCCTTCTGAGGAAGTGCCAGCTGATCCCGCCCACCCATTTGGTGGTGGGCAGGGGATCGACCGGATCAATTTCAAAGTAACGATATTCCCCGAAAACGGACAGGATATGGCGGTAAAGGTACAGTTCACCGAAAAGGGCGAAGCCCCGGTGGGCCTGGGATCCACCGTACGGATCCAGGAACGTGCCCGCCATATTTCCCGTACCGGCCATACCTTGGGCCATCAGCAGCACTCTTTTCGATTCATAGGAGAGGGCGGCGTGGTGAAGCCGGAACAGGGGATTTTCAGGAAGGTTGCCACGGCCTGCGACCAGGTGGTAACTCACCTGCAATCCGGTGACCGCTTCCGGCAGGGGCCGGAGGGTGAGCCTTGTTTCGACCGTTTTGTTCTGATTCTCCTCGATGGCGTAATAGCCTCCGCCGTTGAAAACTCCAAGCGAAAAACTTCCAAACCGGCCGGGATAGCTGTAGCGGTGGTGACCGATCTGCTCCTCATCGAGCCGGCCGCCGATCAGGGTGAAGAAGTTGATGCCAAAGTCGGCCGAGGTCATCACGCCCATAGACTCAATGAAATGGGGCCCCTGTACACGGTAGAGGTTGATCTTCTCCTCAAATTCGAGCCAGGGGCGGGAAACCATGCCGGCCTCAATCCAGGCATCCTGCAGGAAAGGCAACGGGTGGAGGTTCACATGGAGGTACAAGTACTTGAGCCTCATTTCGATGTTACCTGCATCGGTCCCCTCGCGATCGAGTGTGATGTCCTGCGTAAAGCGGACACCCAGGATGTCGCTGAACTGGCGCTCAATGTTCAGGTAACCACGCTTCAGGGTAAAATCATTGGAGAGGAGACCATCCTGGTTGCGGGCCTGGTAAGCCAGGAACATCTGGCCGCTGATGTCGACGGGAAGAGATTCCTGTGCGTATGCGGTTTGAAATGGACCAATCAGGATGGCCAGAAGGGCAATCATCAGATTTATTCGAAAGGCCTTCATATGCTGCTTGTTATGAGAGACTTATAGGGTCAGATTTTCTCAGTAATGTGTTCGACCAGAATTTTAATTCCGATCCCGATCAAGATCAGGCCGCCGATGATCCCAAGCCGGTTGCCGAGCAGGGAACCGAGGCGGTTGGCAATCTGGATGCCAACAAAACAGATCGTGAAGGTGATGAGACCGATGATCAGGATCGGCAGCCAGATGGTGGTGCCGATGAGGGCAAAGCTGATACCGACCGCCAGGGCGTCGATGCTGGTGGCGATGGACATCAGCAGCAGGGTTGGGAAGTGCAGGCAGTTTTGGACCACCGGGTCGGCCTTCCGGCCCAGAGACCTGCTTATGTCCTCCCAGATCATGCGCCCGCCAACCAGCACCAGCAGCCCGAAGGCAATCCAATGGTCGACCGGCTGGATGTATTGGCTGAAGGTGATCCCGGCGGCCCAGCCGATCAGCGGCATCAGGGCCTGGAAGAAGCCGAAAAAGAAGGCGATCCGGAAGGCGTGCCTCACGTGAAGCTTCTTGATCATTATCCCGTTGGCAACGGAAACGGCCAGGGCATCCATCGACAGCCCCACGCCTATGCCGGTCAAAATCAGGAGATCCATTAATCTTTACAACCTTGGGCCGACAAAGATAGCAATTCCGTCACGCGGTGCCGGTAAAGATCAAAAAGGAAGACCCGGTCGAATGCCCGGGAACCGGGTTCGGCATGCCCTTCAAAGTTGGTTTCCCGGTCGCCGGTGGCTCCCAGATCATTGGCGACGAGGATCAGCCACAACTCCCTGGGCTTGTCTTTCCGGTAAGCTGGCGCTTTCTCCTCCTTTGCGGTTACCGTCGATCCGATGGCCTGCCCCAGCAGGTTTTGACTCCATTCCTTTTCAGGAGGATGGACCCCGACGATCTCTATGCCGATCCAATTCCTCGGACTGACCAGTAGACGGAAGTCGGGCGATTCGCCCTTGACCAGTCTCCCTTTCGGAAAATCGGGGAAGTGGTCCCTGAACCAACGGATGATTATCCATTCCTGTTCGGATTTCCAGTCCATGGTCATTTGCAGGCTGATCGATCGTTCAGATTGCCCGCTAAAATTGTTAAAGTTTGAAAAACTGGCGGGTTGCGGTTTTCCCATTGGCCGAAAGCCTGATGAGATACCATCCGGCAGGCAATCGTGAAATATCGAGATGGGTGCCGGAGAATACCGAAGATGGCCTGATACAAGCTCCGGAAATGTTGAAAAGGCTCAAGCAGGGCTGGTCCGGGATATCCTTGAATACAATATGAAGCACATCTCCGGCAGGGTTGGGGTAGATCCTGAGGTTCAGTTCATCAGCCCGCTTCTGGCTGATGCCGCTGGTTTCAGGAAACAACCAGAGGAAGGCCGCCCTGAATTGTGACCTCCAGAACTGCTCGTTATGCTGTCCTC
>JAWOHI010000029.1:0-7007 GCA_046485255.1 Bacteroidales bacterium | reverse complement strand
CGAAAAAACACTTACCCGTATAAATGACGTAGGGACGGATCGTGATCCGTCCCTACCAATCCCCGCGCTCCATCCTGGACTCGAACCAGGGACCCTCTGATTAACAGTCAGATGCTCTAACCGACTGAGCTAATGAAGCATTTTTGCGGATGCAAAGATAACGGTTTTTCTCATTTGCAAGCGAGAGAGACCCCAATAAATTTTACAGGTTGGCAAGCGTGGACCATGCTGGATAATTATCCTCCCAACCTAAAACCTCAAAACCTTACACCCTCCTTCCCAATATTTTTGGTACATCCTATGAAATTTGCTAACTTTTGTCAATCCTGCTAAAACCTGTAAACCAATAACTGACAGATCCCATGCGTAGCCTTTTAACCGATGCTGAAAAACTAGAACTTGAACGACAAATCCAGGAGGCCGAAGGCAGGGCCAAAGCCCAGATCGTCCTGGCCGTGATCCATAGATGCGATAACTACCCCGAAATCCCCTGGAAAGCTTTCGCCCTGACCTCATCGATTGCCGGATTGATCGTGTTGATCATCAACATCCTGGTTCCGGGCTGGATCACAAACGCCCTAATCCTAGTCTCCATAACGGCCATCCTCGCAACAGGAGCCCTATTCGCACTCCTCACCATCCTGATACCAGGGTTCGCAAGGCTGTTCCTGAACCGCCAACGGACGGTATCCGAAGTAAGGCAATACGCCGAGTCACTGTTCTTCCAGCATGAACTGTTCACCACCGGCAACCGATCAGCCATTCTGCTGATGATCAGCTGGTTCGAAAGAAAACTGATCCTCCTCCCCGACAAAGGGACCGGCAACCGGCTGAACCACCAGGCTATGGAGGGGATCCTCGAACCGATGTACCGGCCCCTGAAGCAAGGCGAGCTGAAAAAGGCCCTGGAAAAAGGCCTCGAAGGACTCATAAAGGCCCTGGAGACATCAGCAACGGATAGGGAAATGACCGATATCCTGTCGAACACCATCATCGAGGAGGAGGGAATATGGTAAGAATAGCCGCAATCATCGCACTGTGCCTTCTTGGCCTGACCGCCTCATTCGCACAGGAAGCCGACGTGCCGTTCCTCACGGGCCGCGTCAATGACGAAGCGCAAATACTCGCACCCGAAACCATCCGGATGCTCAGCGACAGCCTCAAAGCCCACGAGGACCTGACTACCAACCAGATAGTCGTCCTTACGGTGCCTTCCCTCAACGGCGAAAGCATCGAAGACTATGCCAACCGGGTTTTCAACTCCTGGAAACTGGGCCAGGCGGATAAGGACAACGGAATCCTGATCGTGGTGGCCCCCAACGACCGCCGCATGCGGATCGAAGTGGGCTATGGCCTTGAAGGGACAATAACGGACCTGTTGGCCGGGCGCATCATCAGGAATATCATGACCCCCAGATTCAAGGAGAACGACTACAACGGCGGGATTTCCGATGGTGCCCTGGCGGTGATAGCAATCCTTAAAGGCGAAATCCCTGAAGGAACCGGTGAAGAAATCGAACCGGCCGGCGAATCGGTACGGAAGGGGTTTCTGTCCGATCTGGGCGACTCCGGCCTGACCCTTATGGAACGGATCCTGCTCGGCGCGTTCATTTTCGGCATCATCGGACTGTTCACCTTCCTGGGTGTGGTCACCCCGGGCATGGGATGGTTCCTCTATATCTTCCTGATCCCATTCTGGGCCTCCTTCCCGATCGTAGTACTCGGCCTCAAGGGAGCCTTTGTCCTTTTTGTAATTTACATCATCGGCTTTCCTGTCGCCAAACTCCTGCTGAAGAGGACGAAATGGTACATAAAAGCTGGCCAGGATTTGAAATCCAATGGAAGCGCCTCGATCGGCGGGTTCACCTTCTCCTCCGGAGGATCAGGCAGCTCATGGAGCTCCGGCAGCAGTCACTCCTCTGGCGGATTTTCAGGAGGCGGAGGCTCATCCGGAGGCGGAGGCGCCTCCGGCGGCTGGTAACCCGACACCTGATACCTGATACCTGATACCCGGTACCTGAAACCCGATACCTGAAACCTGAAACCTTTTTTCCTATATTTGCCCCACTCAGTCAACGACTTGACAACCGAACGGCATAAACCCGCACCGGCAGGGTGGCGGCTCCACTGGCGGCTCGCTGCCCTGCTTGCCGGCACTCTCCTCAACGGAGCGCCCAGCCACCTCTTGGCCCAAACCCTGACACACACCCAGGCCCGGCAGATCGCCAACACCCTCATCCAATCCGAAACCCGCTCACTCCCTCAACAACCCGAGATCCACACCATCTTCACCTACCAGTCACCCACCACACTCAACCTCAAAAGCACCAACCCCGATACCCAAACCCCGGCCATCTACATAGCAACATTCTCCCCAACCGGATTCGTCATCCTCGATGCCCTTAACCCAAAAAATCCCGTCATCGGCTGGTCAACCAACTCCCCATTCCCAACCAACCCCTCCCACCCGCTCCTTGACTTCCTCCTCAATCAGTGGCACTCGCCGGCCAAGAGCACCCCTGCCGATGGCTCAGGCACCCAAATCGTAAATGGTAAATCGTCAATGGTGAATTCCCCGGCGTTTTCGACCAACTTCATCCCCCCCCTCATCCCCGCCAAATGGGGCCAGGATGACCCCTGGAACCTCTTCTGTCCCGCCGGACCCGATAGCATCCACGCACCAGCCGGATGCGTGGCCGTGGCAATGGCCCAGCTGATGAAGAGATGGGCCTGGCCAGACCAAGGCGTGGGATCAAACCGGTACACTCCGCCACGACACCCCCAGTACGGCCCCATTTTCGCCGATTTCAGCGCCATCACCTACCGCTTCGATAAAATGGACCCCATCTGGCCAATGAACGCCACCGCCCTGCTGATCTTCCATTCCGGCGTGGCCGCCTTTATGAACTATGGCCCCGATGAGTCTTCCACCACCGTCGAAAAATACGCCCTCGATGCCCTGAAGAAAAACTTCCTGTACCACCCGGCAGCCATCTACCTTGAGAAAGAGGACTTTAGCGATATTGTTTGGCTCGATATGCTCCAGCGCGAACTGGTCAACAACCGGCCACTGCTCTACCAGGGTAAAAGCCCTGACGGACGAACCATCCACGCCTTCAATATCGACGGCTACCGCGATCGGGAGTACTTCCATTTCAACTGGGGCTGGACCGGCATCGGAAACGGATGGTACCGGCTCGATGGAATGGCCGGCGGATCATCCAACTTCTCAAAAGACCAGGGAGCCATCTTCAGCTGCCAACCCTCCCACATTCCGCTGCACGACCGCCCCGCCAACCTACACGCTATGCCGGGCAACGGCTTCGTCAAGCTGATCTGGGATAACCCGCTCCTCCAGAATCGCTCGCATTTCATCATCCTGCGCGATGGCGACACCCTCGCCCAAACCATACAACCCACCTTCACCGACGACTCCGTGCAAAATGGACGGGTTTATCAGTACCAGGTGATAACCAGCTATTTGGGCCAAACACCCGGCGACTCCCCGCCAACACCACCCCAGGTGGCCATGCCCTGGGACTCGGTGGTAATGCCCTACCTGATCGGCTTCGAAGAGGGCCTCCGCGGCTGGAGTAGTACCAACCTCTACTCGGGGTTTACGGTCGACCGCGCCAATGAACTCGGCTTTGGAAACAATGCAGGGATGATCACCGGAATCAACGCCTCCAACTACCCCACCGGAACCCACCTCACCGATCACCTCATCAGCCCCATCATCTATCCGCCCGATACCGGCTTCATAGCCGTCTCCTTCGATTACATCCTCCGCCAAAAAAGCGGGATCGACGGCCTTAAACTCCTCTGGCGCAGCTATGACGACGCCGTCTGGAACCTCTTGGCCGACCTGGACTCCACCAACAGCTGGTCCGACTGGCGGGCCAGCTACCACTACCTCCCGGCGGCTGTCAGGGGAAAACCCGTCCAGATAGCATTCTACTACAACGATTTTCACAGCGAAGGGCTGGGCTGCGCACTCGATAACATCCGCATCTACGAGGTCCCCGAAAAGCCGATCCCGGGATTCGCTGCCAATCAAACCGATAACTGCCTCGGCAACCCTGTTACCTTTACCGATACCACACAAGGCCAGGCACACACCTGGTCCTGGAACTTCGGGGAGGGCGCCACCCCCCGCACAAAAATGGGCCGCGGGCCCCACCAGGTCCAGTATTCAGTACCGGGGCCCAAAGAGGTCAGCCTGCTGGTTAATAACCTCGACCTCGTGGTTAAACCCGATTACATCAACACCTATCTGCAACCAATGGCCGGCTTCGAATACCAGCGGGATGCCCTTCGGGTGGCCTTCACCAGTCACGTAGCCAATGCCGGATTCATCTGGTGGGATTTCGGCGACGGCAATACCTCCAACGATCCAAATCCCGTCCACGATTTCCGCAGCAAACGGATATTCAATGTAACCCAGGTGGTTTACAACGGATCCTGCCCACCCGATACCGCCATCGTCGCCATCGACCTTCGGGCAGGCACCGGCATCGATATCCAGGATAACAATCAGGAGATCAAGATATTTCCCAACCCGGCCGGCAAACAGGTCACCATCCAGTGGGCCACCCCTCCCACCAACCCGGTCAGAATCACCCTCCTCTCCCTCGAAGGCCGCACCCTCCTCTCACTCCATTCACCCCCCCAAACCGAAATCGAACTCGATCTTTTGGCCGTTCCTGCAGGATTTTATATTTTGCGCGTGGGCGATGACAGACAATCTCGAACATTCAGGTTTATTAAGGCTGATGCCAGGGAATAGGTATCAGTTGTCGGTTGTCGGTTGTCGTGGTTGTCAGTTGGCCTTTGCTGTCATCCCGACGAAAGTCGGGATCCCTGGCCTCGGAGAACAGGGGGTCAGGTGTCAGGATATCGTAAATCGTAAATCGTAAATCATAAATGAGAAAGCTTCTCCTCCTCCTTGTCCTCCTTCCCGCCACCCTCTTCGGAGCTTGGCACGAATGGGTTCCGCAGACCATCAAACAGCCTGATGGTCAAGTTATTGAATGTTTTGCCACGGGGGATGAGTTCTACCGCTGGCTCCACGATGCGGACGGCTATACCATCGTCCTCAACCCCAATGACGGATACTTCTATTATGGAACCCGCCAGGGGGATGACGTGGTTCCCACCCGGCATAAAGCGGGCACGGTGAGCCCCGCGCAAGCCGGACTGGCCACCTGGGCACGGATCTCGGAACGCCTCTACCGCGAACGGCGAGCCGAATACCAGTCGCACCTCAAGTCGACCGCCGGCACGCCCAAGCACGGCCTGGTCAACAGCATCTGCATCTATATCTCCTTCGCCGACGACAGCACATTCGTCAAGCCCCGCTCGGGATTCGTGGCGCAATGGGAGTCGGAAGAGGAACCCTCCGTGCGCGACTATTACCGCGAAACCTCCTACAACACGCTGGATCTCAGGTGCTACCACTACCCCGTAAGCCCTGACACCATCAATGTATCCTACGTCGATATCTATCCGAGGGCCTACTACCTTCCCTGGACCTCCGTCAATACCCAGGGGTACCTCTCCAACCAGCGCGCGGCCCGGGAACACGCGATGCTGAAACGGGCGGTTGAATTCATTGAAAGCCAAATCCCCGACAGCATTATCATCGATGGAAACGACGACGGCCTGGTCGATAACATCAGTTTTGTGGTCCGTGGTAGTTCCTCAGCCTGGAGCGACCTGCTCTGGCCCCACGCCTGGAGCCTCAGCACCTACGCCACCCGCCTCAAGGGGGCACGCATTACCAACTATTTCCTCACGATGGAAAACGGGTTCGGCCTGGGGACCACCTGCCACGAGCTGGGCCACGTCTTCGGAGCCCCCGACCTCTACCACTATAACGATACCGGAGCCCCCAACGCCGTGGGAAGCTGGTGCCTGATGAACTCCTCCGGCAACCCTCCGCAGGGGATCTGCGGGTTCCTGCGTTACAGGTACAATGAGTGGATCAGCGAATTGCCCGAGATCACCGAAACGGGGACCTATACCCTTTTACCCCTCGCCAACCCCGAACGAAACCTGTTCAAGGTAAGATCCCCCCTGAGCAGCTCCGAATATTTCGTCCTGGAGTTCAGAAAAAGGGAGGGCCGCTACGAAAACTCCCTCCAGGGTTCAGGAATGCTCGTGTACCGCATCAATCCGGGTGCCGGCCGGGGCAATGCCAGCGGCCCGCCGGATGAGGTGTACCTCTACCGCCCGGGCGGTTCCCTGACAGCCAACGGTAGCCTCGGAAGCGCCACGCTGGGAAGCTATAACCGCAACGCGATCGGCGACAAGACCGACCCCAACGCCTTCCTCTGGAATGGCGGACAGGGCGGACCCGGCGGACTCGACATCACCGAGATCATCAACCACGGGGATTCCGTCACTTTCCGCGTGAATATCAACCCGTTATACCCGCCAACCAACCTGAGCTACAAGCCGGCCGATACTTACGTCGACCTGGCCTGGCGGCCGAGTATGATGCCCGGATTAACCCACTACATCATCTACCGGAACGGCGAGGAGCTGGCCACCACCACCCAGCCAACCTACCGCGACACCGGCCTCGAAACCGGATCAACCTACATCTACCAGATATCCGCACGATACGAGGGAACCCCGTCGGGCGAATCCATCCGTACCAACGAGGCGATCGTCACCCCCCTCGGAATCCTCTCCATCCCCTATGCCGAAGATTTTGAGGAGATTGGCCACGGATGGATCTTCAGGAACGGTCCCGAAGGGTTCCGTTGGGGTAACGCCTCCGATCTGATAATGCAGACCGACAATGCAACGAAATTCCTGGGTGTCAATTCGGGCGAGGCCGGCCAGAGTACCCACGTGATGGACTATGCCATTTCCCCGCGCTTCAACCTTCAGGGTAAGACAATGGTGGAGCTACGGTTCGATTACTCCCTGAAACGCTGGCTGCAGGTTGAAAAGCTTTTCCTCCTTTATCGACGTACCCCGACCGAGGCCTGGCAATCCTG
>JAWOHI010000319.1:0-3028 GCA_046485255.1 Bacteroidales bacterium | reverse complement strand
GTCGTGATTGTCCTGCAGCTGAGGAAGAAGCCCGATACGGCCGCCACGCGTGATCAGGCCCTGGCCGAATCATTGGAGAAAAACATCGGCCGGATCGAGGGGGCCGTCAGGGAGGAGGTGCGCGCCAACCGGGAGGAGCTGAACAAGGCGTTGAGCCAGATGCAGGGGTCGCTGATCGGCATCCTCAATGGGATGTCGCAAACCCAGCTGGAGCAGCTCAAGGGGATCATTGATACCGTTCAGCAATCGCTGGGTTCGATGAACAAGGCGCTGGACGAGAAGATCGGGGCCTTGACCTCGAAGGCGGATGAGAACAGCAAGGCAGGCCGTGAGGAGTTGACCAGGAACCTGAAAGAGTTTTCGGACACGATGGCCTTGCAGATGGACAAGATCAGCAACCGGGTGGAGGAGCGTCTCAAGGATTTGAACCTGAACACCGAGAAGCGGCTCGACCAGATCCGGGAGACGGTGGACGAGAAGTTGCAGAAGACCCTGAACGAAAGGCTCGGGCAATCCTTTGAGCTGGTTAGCAAGCAATTGGAGAGTGTCCAGAAAGGCTTGGGCGAGATGCAAACCCTGGCTCAGGATGTTGGAGGGTTGAAGAAGGTGCTGGGCAATGTCAAGCTCCGTGGCGGGCTCGGCGAGGTGCGCCTGGAGCTGCTGCTGGAGCAGATCCTGGCGCCCGAGCAGTATGAGGCCAACGTCAAGACCAAGAAGGGGTCGTCGGACGTGGTGGAATTTGCCATCCGGCTGCCCGGCAAGGATGATGAGAACAGCGTGGTCTACCTCCCGATCGACGCGAAGTTTCCGCAGGAGGATTACCTGCAGTTGACGGAGGCCTATGATACGGGCAATCCAGAGACGGTCGAGGCGGCTTCCAGGCGGCTGGAGAGTGTCATCCGCAAGATGGCCAGGGATATCCGCGACAAGTACATCGACCCGCCCAATACCACCGAGTTTGGCATCCTGTTCCTTCCCTTCGAGGGAGTATATGCGGAGGTGATCCGCCGGGCCGCCCTGATGGAGACCCTTCAGCGCGATTTCCGCATCATCGTCACGGGCCCCACAACCCTCGCGGCGATGCTGAACAGCCTGCAGATGGGGTTCAAGACACTGGCCATCCAAAAGCGGAGCAGCGAGGTCTGGAAGGTCCTCGGAGCAATCAAGACCGAATTCGAGAAGTTCGGGGGACTGCTCGACAAGGCGAAGAAGAACCTGCTGACGGCATCCAACCAGCTGGATGAACTCTCAGGGACCCGTACCACGGCCATCCGCCGCAGATTAAGGAATGTGGAGTCGCTACCCCAGGCCGAGGCCTCCGCCTACCTGCCTGAGATCGGCGAAAACGGAGACGAAGAGGAAGCTTCAGGCAATGAGGATCAATAAGGATAACTTGGCACGGCGGTTCCTGCAATACGCCCGGATCGACACCGCCTCGGATCCGGCCTCGGCCACCTGCCCCAGCACGACAGGCCAGATCGAGCTGGCCAAGGTCCTGATCGTCGACCTGCTGGAGGTGGGCTGCAGCGAGGTCCATCTCGACGAGAACGGATACGTGACCGCCACCCTCCCAGCCAATTCCGGTGCCCGGCTTCCGGTGATCGGGCTCATCGCACACCTCGACACCAGTCCGGACTTTAGTGGCAAAGAGGTGAATCCCAGGATCATAGAAAACTACCAGGGTGGGGATATCCCCCTGGATCCCGATGGCAAGGTGGTCCTCAGTCCGGCCGATTTTCCCGAGCTGGACCGCTACACCGGGCAGGACCTGATCGTCACCGACGGCAGCACCCTCCTGGGTGCCGACGACAAGGCGGGCATCGCAGCCATCATCGCGGCGGTGGAGTACCTCAACGACCATCCGGAGATTCGGCACGGCAGGGTGCGGGTCTGTTTTACCCCCGATGAGGAGATCGGACGGGGGGCCGACCGGTTCGACGTGAACGGTTTCGGTGCCGATTTTGCCTATACGGTTGATGGCGGGGGCATCGGCGAGCTGGAGTACGAGAACTTCAATGCCGCCTCAGCGTCCGTGCGGTTCCACGGGCGGAATGTGCACCCGGGAACAGCTAAAGCTAAGATGATCAATGCCTTGCAGCTGGCCATCGATTTTCATGGCCAGCTTCCCGAAGGCGACCGCCCGGAACGGACAGAGGGATATGAGGGCTTCTTTCACCTGACCCGCCTGGACGGCACGGTGGAGAAAGCCCGGCTCGAGTACATCATCCGCGATCACGATGCCGGACGGTTCGCCTTGCGCAAGGAGATGCTCAGGCAGATCGCATCCCGCTTCAATACGGCCTACCCGCCAGGAACGGTCGAGCTGGCCATTAAAGACCAGTATTTCAATATGAAAGAGAAAATCGAGCCGGTGATGCATATTGTCGAGAGGGCAGCCGGCGCGATGCGAATGGCCGGTATTGAGCCGCTGATCACGCCTATTCGTGGCGGAACCGACGGAGCCAGGCTCTCCTATATGGGGTTGCCAACCCCCAACCTCTTTACCGGAGGGCACAACTTTCACGGACGGTATGAGTTCTTGCCCATCCAATCGCTTGCCAAATCAGCCGAAGTGATCGTCAACCTTCTGACGATCGGTGCAAGCAGTTTGGGTAAACAATCTTGATCCTTGTTTGTTTGATTTAGACCCCGACAGGGCGGTGCGCCGCTGCCGGGTTCATAATTTTCAACAGGCAAGTGATGATTTTCAAAGAATTCTCAGCAACCAAAAAGAAGCTCTTCCGCGTGATGGACGACCAGGGGCGGGTCATTGCCCCGGCCCACCTGCCGGGGATCAGCAATGAATTGCTGGTCAAGGCTTTTCAGGATATGCTTTTCGCCCGGACGGCCGATCAGATGATTGTCAGCTATCAGCGTCAGGGCCGGATTTACACCTATCCGCCCAACCTGGGCCAGGAGGCGATCCATTCGGCCGTGGCACAGGTGATGAGGCCTGACGACTGGCTGGTTCCTGCCTTCCGGGAGATGGGTGCCTGGCTGGCCAAGGGAGTTACATTAAAGGACATCT
>JAWOHI010000212.1:0-4160 GCA_046485255.1 Bacteroidales bacterium | reverse complement strand
GAGATCTCTCAAACATGTATCGATTCAGGAAGAACTGGGACGCCAGGTGGGCTGTCTGGGCACCGACCCGGCCGGCGACCACCAGTCCCAGCAGAACCACAAAGCACAGGTGGATTCGTTTTCTCATCGGAGCAGGGTCAGGCTTCCTGTTATTGGTTTATCGATGGGGGAGAGCCGGATCAGGTAATAGTACGTTCCGGTTGGCAGGGGTTTGCCGTTCATTTTGCCGTCCCAGGCTTGATCAGGTGAGTACCCGCCATCTTTGCTGAATACCAGTTGACCAAATGAGTCAAAAATCCTGACGGAGGCTTCCGGGTAAAAATCAAGGAAGCGGATCACCCACGTCTCGTTCCCCTGCCTTCCGTTAGGAGTGAAAGCGTTCGGGATGTCTGTCTTGACCGACATCTCGAAGTCGAACACCCGGGTGCAGCCCAATTGGTCGGTGATGGTGGCCGAGTGGTTCCCCGGCTCCAGGCCATCCGCCCGAAGCCCGGACTGAGAGTTGCTCCACGCGACGGTATAGGGCGGGTGGCCTCCGGTGATTTCGGTCAGCTCGAGGATGCCGTCGCGGCACTCCCGGCAGGTGGCCAGCCCGGTGCGGTGGCGTACGCTGATCTCTTCAGGCTGCCGGATAGCTACCGGGAACGGATAGGGGATGGAGCAGATCGAGTCGGTCAGGACCCGGATGAGGTAATGATCGTTGGCGATAAGCTCTTGAAAATGACCTCCGTTATCCGAATAGGTCTCCCCGTCGTCGATGGAGAAATAGAAACGACCGGCAGGCCCTTCCGCCTCGAGCAGCACGCTGCCGTCACTTCCGCCAAAGCAGCTCACGTCGTTCACCGACCGCAGCTCGAGACGGAAATCCTCCGGATGATGGATCTGAATATCGACCGTGTCGCTTTGGGAGCAACCCTTGTCCGTGATTTTCAGCCAATAGGTTCCGCTGGATGCGATCTGGATCTCCCGGGTGGTCCAGGTGTCATTCCAGAGCCAGGAGCTGCCTTCCCCGCCATTAAGCGTAATGGGATCACTGGCACAGACCGACCGGTCGGGGCCCAGGTCGACTTCCGGGAGGGGATTGAACAGGATGTCGACCGTAGTGCTCAGTTCGCAGTGGAATTGATCTACTACGTTCAAAATCAGATTATTGACAGATTCTGTCAATTCAATATAGCGACCGGTCCTCTCATTGCTCCAGTGCCACTCCAGGTAGCCCTCTTGGCCGTCGACGACCAGAACCTCCCCTTCGCAGGCTTCGATCAAGGTGCCGAGGTTGGGTTTGACCGAAGGGTGAACGGGGACCGTAATCTCCTGTATATCAAAGCACCGGTTCCCAAGTTCATCTAGCGTGATCCCCCTGACGCGGTAGGTGGTTTCCTCCTCCGGGCGGACGGTCACCTCGGGCCCGATGGCCCCTGCCGGGATGATCCACTCGTAGAGATCAGTGCCCGAGGCGGTTAGGGTTACTGGGGCTCCGGGACAGGTGGGGCCTTCTTCGGAGGATTTCAATTGAACGGTTTTGGCTCCGAGCACATCGATGCGGATGGTGGCCAGGGTGTCGCACCCGGTGAGCAGGGATAGCAACCGGAGGTGGTAGAGACCCCCTTCGAGGTTTTCAAGCCGGGGGCCTGTCTGATCTGGATACTCCAGCCACTCCAGGGCATAATCCTCCAAACGCCCCTCCGGATTGATGCTGATGGTTCCGTTGGACTGTCCCCAGAGTGCCTTGGTGGTCTCAACGGTTAAATCCGGGGGAAGATTGAAGATCACGTTCACGGTTGAGGAGGTAATGCACTGGTTGCTGTCCCTGACGAAAAGGGTCAACCCGATCTCCTCTCCGGTCAGGAGGATGGATGGACCAGACAAATTGTTGCTCCAGCTCCATTCGAGGAAGTCCCCCTCCACCTCGATCCGGACTGTATCGCCGCGGCAGGCCATCCGGTCATCGCCCAGGTTGGGGGTTATGGTGGGCAGTACCAGGATCTGGATCTCGTCTTCCGACTCGCAAGGCCTCCGGGCGTCGTCATAGGCAATGCCCCTGACCCTGAATATCGTGTCGTGTTGCGGGTAAACGGTTATTTCCCTGGAAGTTAAGCCTGAAGGGGTGAGCCAGTGGATCTCTTCGCAATTGGTGGCCGTCAGGACAACCGGGGTTCCCGGGCAGACCGGTCCCTCGATATCCGCCTGGATCTGGACATCCCCTCCGCCCAGTTTGGGCACTTCCACCTCGATCAGGCTGCTGCAAAGGGTGGTCTTATCGGTGACGGTGACGCTGTAATGCCCCCCTGCCACATCAGTCAGCCTGTTGAGGGTCAGGGTGGAGTCGTGTTCCCAGTCGAATCTGAAATTGCCGAGGTTGCCGTTTGGGGTGACGATGGCCGAGCCGTTGTTCTCCCTGCAGAAGGCCGGGATGGTGCTGACGGTGACCGTTGGGGAGGGGATGCGCCTGACCCACACCGTATCCCAGCCAAGACAGCCGTGATAATCAACCACCTTGACCCTGAAATCCTGTTTTTCGTATATCATCAACCAGTCGCCGACCAGCCGGTGGCGCTCCTTCAGCGACTCGTCGTCCCACTCGTAGAAGGCAGCCAGGCCGGCATCCAGCTCCAGAACCGCTCCCCGGCAGAGGGGGGTGGTTTCGAGCTCGGTTAGTTTCACTACGGGATTGGGGTAAATGGTGAGGTTGCGGGTGTAGTGGAATTGCATATTATTCCGGGTGACTGTCAGCGTGACCTCATATTCCCCCGGCTGGCTCAATTTGACCGGGGTGCCATCGCCGCGGCTGGTTTGTAGGTTGACCGGCTCGTTACGCTGTTCGCCGGTTTCGAGGTGCCTGAACCTGAATGTGGCGGCTGAAACCTGGGAAGGGTCGGTGATATGGAAGGAGGTGGTCGAGTCCATACAGGTATTGCGGAAATAGAATGGCAGGGCCTGGGTAAGTGCCGGGTTGGCGGCCGGCAGGCCATAACCGCAGGTGCCGCCCTTCATCTCATCGTTGTGGAAGAGCCGGGCCCCGTTCTTCTGGTAATCGGCACGCTGGAAGAGCAGGTTCGGGTTGTTGATGACCCCGAGGTAGTCCTGTCCATTGAAGGCGATGTATATCTTGCCGTTGGGCCCGATCTGCATTGAGCCGCACTCGAATTCAGCATTATTGCCGAGTATCTGGCTGTTCTTGATCATATTCTCCTGGGTGCTGGCCTGCAGGTCCCACTGATAGATCATCCCCCCGCTGCGTGAGGAGCCGTAAAGGACCAGCCCGTCCTCGGAGAACTCCACGCCGTAGGCTCCATACCGGGGAGTGGCCTTGTTGGCGGCATCTCCCGCCGGCATCGTGGTGCGGCGTGTGATGGTCCCATTGCGTGCATTGAAGGTGAAGTATTCGAACTTCTTCTGCCCCTCGATCGCGACGGCAATCTTGTCGCCTTTCATCGATGCCTTGATCTGTCCCTTGGCTCCGCGGTTCTGGCCATCATCATCCGGCCCGTTCTCGTGGACCGACCCCACCGCCTTGAAATCGACGAACTGGAGGGTCTCCGTCAGTTGGAACAGGGCAAACCGGTTGGAATTGAACTCGTGCATTATGATCCACCAGGCCGGCTCTTGCACGCCGGTCACCGGCACCACCAGCAGTTTCTCCGTGGCCTGGCGCAGAATGCCCGGGTGGCCCGATTGCGAATGGTCGTAGATCACTTCGCCAAGCGGGTTGGCCGAAAAGTCGACGATGTAGTAGTTTCCACCCCAGTTGTCGGGGTCCTGGGGATCCCAGACGCGCGTGGTGAAGATGAAGTATTTCTTCGGGTCTCGCGGGCTGGGGACGATGGTGGCGGCGTGTGTGGCATCCGGGTCTCCTGTCAGGTTTTGGATACCCTTCATTATCTGATGATTGCGATCCCAGACGGTGGCGCCATCCGTATAAAATAGGAGTGCCCCGCCGGCGTCGCTGACCGATGCCGTGCCGCCCTGTGATGCCGTGGATCCGGAGGTGACCGGCATCGGGAAATAATCACTGAAATCGAGTCCTGCCCGGTTGCCGAAATACCAATGATTCCCCTCCTCCTGGGCCCGCAATGGCAGTCCCACCAGCCAGGCCATCAGGGCAAGTATCCTGATAATCAGAGTAAAAGTAGATGATTGCAACGGCTGACACCCAAAAT
>JAWOHI010000195.1:0-3261 GCA_046485255.1 Bacteroidales bacterium | reverse complement strand
CCGTTCGCCGTAACTGTCCGGCGATCCAGCGTCCCGCCGCAGCGGGATCCTTGGAGGTGGCGATCTTCGTGTACTTCTTCTTCAGAATGGGCAGCGGCAAACAGGGCCTGCTCGGGCATCGACCCGAACTCCTCCCAGGAATATTCAACATATTGAATATGAAAATCCTTCCTGATCATCGAAATCGATTTTTTCAAAAGTACAAATTTAACGCGTCTCCGGGCACTTGTTCAAAATTCCCTATCTTAGGCTCCTGTTTTAAAGCATAGGAACCGTATGGCGAGAAAACTGAAACCCTTGCTGTTATTGATTTATCTGATGGCTACCGTCACTCCGGCCGCCATCGGGCAGGCCGAAGCACTTAAAAAGGATTTCATCAACAAGTACTCACGATGGGCAGTCAACGAGATGTACTACAGCGGAATTCCGGCCAGCATCACGATGGCCCAAGCCCTGCTGGAATCGCAGTACGGGACCAGCGAACTGGCCGTGAATGCCAACAACCATTTCGGGATCAAGTGCCAGAGCCCGTGGGAGGGTAAGCGGTATCATTACAAGGACGACGATGACAACACCTGTTTCAGGCATTACGACTCGATCTGGGAATCCTGGCGCGACCACTCCCATTTCCTGATGTACCGCCCCCGCTATGCCTTCCTGTTCGATCTCGACTTCCGTGATTACGAGGGTTGGGCCCACGGGCTGAAGAAGGCCGGGTACGCCACCAATCCCCAGTATGGGAACCTCCTGATCAAGATCATTCAGGATTACAACCTCCACCTGCTCGACTCGATGCTGCCCGATATCCCGGCCATAGCAATGAACGCTTCGCCCCAGATTCCCAATGAGATGCCCGAGCGGGGGTCGCCGGTACAGCGGATCCTCCTGCGCAACCGCGTTGAGTTCGTGGTAGCGGGTGAGGGGGATGATATCCGCAAGCTGACCAGCGACCTGGAACTGCTGAACTGGGAGATCCGCCGGTACAATGAGATTCCGAAAGGGCGCGAGATCAGGCCGGGCGACGTGATCTACATTCAGCCCAAGCGACGCCAGGCGGAACGCGGCTATGACTCGCACCGGCTTGAGCCGGGGGAGACCATGCACAGTATTTCACAGGATTACGGGGTCAAGCTGAAATCGTTGTACCGGATGAACAAGTTGGAACGGGGCAGCGACCCCGACCCCGGCGAGCTGATCTGGCTCAGGGGCCGCAAAAAAAGCCGTTAGCCGGCACTGATGATCTGCTCCCTGAAACCCCTCAGGAACTCCGCGATCACCATAATCTTCTTGCCCGATGGCTGCAATTTCTTGATTCTCAGGGATCCTGAGCCGGTCTGAATCCACAGCTTGTTGGGTTTCTCCAGCAGTACTTCACCAGGAGCCCCCCATTGGGCCGCGGAATCCATCTCCGTCTCGAGGATCTTGACTCCAAAGCTGTGCCCGGTTTCAGTCAGGAACAGCGTCGATGCCCCCGGCTGGGGCGAGAGACCCCTGACCTGGTGGTGAATCTTTTCCGCCTGATCGTCCCAGTTGATCAGGCTATCCTCGCGGTTGATCTTGGGGGCGGTTTTGAGTATTTCGCCCGGCTTGATCAGCTCTTTTTGCGAAATGCCCCGGATAGTCCCGTCGAAAATCTCCCCAACGGTTTCAGTCAGTACTTTGGCACCCAGGTGCATCAGCTGGTCGTGCAGCTCGCCGGCCAGCATTCCCGGAGTGATCTCCAGGGGGGCCTGTTTGAGGATGGGGCCGGTGTCGATGTCTTTCTCAATGAAGAAGGTGGTGACTCCCGTCAGGGACTCATTATTCATCAATACCCGGTTGATGGGGGCCGCACCGCGATATTGGGGCAGCAGTGAGGCGTGGAGGTTGATGGTACCCAGTGGGGGCATCGAAAAGACCACCTCCGGAAGCATCCGGAAGGCCACCACCACAAACAGGTCGGACTGGAGCGCCTCCAGGTCCTCGATGAAATAGTCTTCCTTCAGGCTGTCGGGCTGCAGGACGGTCAGACCCCTGTCTTCGGCAAAGCGCTTCACGGGTGAGAGGGTCAACTGCATTCCGCGCCCGGCCGGCTTGTCCGGGACGGTGACCACCCCGGCGACGGTATACCCGGCGTTGACCAGAGCGGCCAGGGAGGGCACGGCAAATTCCGGCGTACCCATAAACACGATCCGTCTCTTGTCAGTATTCATCACTGTGTGAGTCTGTTCCGGTGGTATAATCGATCGGCAGATGAAGGAAATGGCCCATCTTGTCGCGCTTGGTTTGAAGATAGAAGGCGTTGTGCCTGTTGGGTTCAATCTCCAGCGCCACGTTCTCCACGATCTGGATGCCGTACCCTTCGAGGCCGGCCCTTTTGCGTGGATTGTTGGTTATCAGTCTGATATGCTGAATGCCTAGATCGCGCAGGATCTGTGCTCCCACGCCATAGTCGCGCTCGTCCTCTTCAAAGCCGAGGTTGAGGTTGGCCTCGACGGTATCCTGACCCTGTTCCTGCAAACGATAGGCCTTGATCTTGTTAAACAGGCCGATGCCACGACCCTCCTGGTTCATATAGATCAGGGCGCCCTTCCCTTCGCGGTCGATCATCTCCATCGCCTTGTGCAGCTGCGGGCCGCAGTCACAGCGGAACGACCCGAAAATATCGCCCGTGACGCAGGAGCTGTGCACCCGCACCATCACCGGCTCATCCGGTTCCCAGGTTCCCTTGACCAGCGCAACGTGCTCCAGCCCGTTGGATTTTTGACGATAAGGGATCAGCTCGAAATGGCCGTAATGAGTTGGCAGGCTTACGGTGACACCCCGCTCGATCAGGCTCTCCTGCCTTAGGCGGTAGGCGATCAGGTCCTTGATGGTGATGATCTTCAGGTTAAACTCATTGGCGATCTGCAGCAGTTGCGGCAGGCGGGCCATCGTGCCGTCGTCGTTCATTATCTCGACCAGCACTCCGCCAGGGCGAAGTCCGGCCAGTATGGAGAGATCGACCGCCGCCTCGGTATGCCCTGCGCGCCGGATGACACCCTTGCTTTTGGAGCTGAGGGGGAAGATATGGCCGGGACGGCCAAAATCTTCCGGCTTGGAGCGCGGGTCAACCAGGGCCTGAACCGTTCTCGCCCTGTCCTGGGCCGAGATCCCCGTGGTGCACCCCTGTCCGAGCAGGTCGACCGAAACAGTGAACGCCGTGGCGTGAAAAGAGGTGTTCTTTCCAACCATTGGAGGCAGGTCGAGCTCCTGGCAACGCTCCTCGGGCAGCGGAACGCA
>JAWOHI010000276.1:0-3870 GCA_046485255.1 Bacteroidales bacterium | reverse complement strand
TGGCCGGCATCCGGAAATCGGTCCTGGCCTTCAGCATATCCTTCTGGCCCGTCCGGAAGACATATAGGAGCGTCCCGGCTAGTACGAGGATGAGTGCCAGGAAGAGCACCCCGGCGATGAGGAGGGATTTTCTTTTCATTGTTTTATCAGTATGGAGTCCCAAGATAGGACAAACCCGCGGTTTTACAAGGTCTGGCTCACGGAATCGGGCCGAACGCAGGCCTATTCAGCGCGGTGGGAGGAACCTGAATGAAAATCGCTATTTTTATGACCGGTATCTTTTAAACCAGATCGGACAAACCAGTAAACAAGAAAATGATGAAACGCAACAAACTGATCTATTTAGCTTTAGCTCTGATTCTCGGTATGGCTGCGGGGTCATTTGCGGGCTGTTCGCGCCCGGACGATGCTGGCTGGGCCCAGCAGCAAGCCCCACTGATGACACGCTGGTCGGGCGACGCCCTGCCGGGCAAGGCCTGGACGGAATATCCAAGGCCCCAGATGGAAAGAAGGAACTGGAAGAACCTCAATGGGTTGTGGGATTACTCCATCACCCCTGAAAGCAGTCAGAAACCGGAAACCTGGGCTGGCAAGATCCTGGTGCCCTACCCCGTCGAATCGGCCCTCTCGGGGGTGATGAAGAAGCTGGCCGAGGGCGAAAAACTCTGGTATCGCCGGGAGCTCAAATCGCCGCTCAGGATGAAGTCGGAGCGGATCCTGCTTCACTTCGAGGCAGTCGACTGGCAGGCGAGGGTATCCATTGACGATCAGTTAGTTGGCGAACACCGGGGTGGCTACGATCCGTTCTCATTCGACATCACCGACTTCCTGAGGCCCGGCGAAAAGCACGAGCTCGTGGTGGAGGTGCTTGACCCCACCACCCGCGGTTACCAGCCCGTCGGAAAGCAGACCCACGATCCGCGGGGGATCTGGTACACCCCGAGTTCGGGTATCTGGCAAACCGTGTGGCTGGAGAAAGTGCCCGAGACCTACATCCAGGATTACCGGGTGGTGCCTGACATCGACCGGGAGGAGGTAGCCATCAGCGTCCTGGCCAGTAACTGCCGCTCGGGCGATGAGGTGGAAATAAAGGTATTTGGAGGCGGCCGGCTGGTCAATAAGGCAAACGGGAAGGCCGGAGAGGAGATCCGGATCGAAGTGGCCAACCCCAGGCTCTGGGAACCAGGGGATCCCTACCTCTATGACTTGGAAATCAATGTAGTGCGTCGGTCAAGAATCGTCGACCAGGTCAGGGGCTATTTTGGAATGCGCAAGATCAGCCTGGGCAAGGACGCGCAAGGCATCACCCGGATGATGTTCAACAACCGGTTCCTGTTCCAGAACGGTCCGCTCGACCAGGGATTCTGGCCCGACGGGCTCAATACGCCGCCCACCGAGGAGGCGATGGTGTATGATCTGGAAGTGACCAAGCAGATGGGGTTCAATATGCTCCGCAAGCACGTCAAGGTGGAGCCGAGACGGTTCTATTACCACACCGACCGGATGGGGATCCTCGTGTGGCAGGATATGCCCAGTATGTATTACCGCGTGTTTGACCTGCCGCAGTTTGCCGACCGGCACGATGAGGTCAGGACCAATTTCGAAGAAGAGCTGACCGAGCTCATCCACGACCATTTCAATCCCCCGTCGATCGTTATGTGGGTTCCCTTCAACGAAGGGTGGGGCCAGTATGAAACCGGACGGATCGTCGACCTGGTCCGATCGCTCGACGGCAGCCGGCTGATCAACGAGGCGAGCGGATGGACCGACTACGGATTTGGCGACATCAAGGATATTCACAACTACCCCGCTCCCAAGGCACCCGCAGCCGAGGAAAACCGGGCGATCGTGCTTGGCGAGTTTGGTGGGTTGGGGCTGATGACTCCCGGCCATATGTGGCAGGAGGAGAACTGGGGATATGAGAAGATGCAGGACGTCAATTCCTTGATAGAGAAATACGAGGATTTTTACCAGGAGATCTACCGGCTGGTGGAGGATCCGGGGCTGAGTGCGGTCATTTACACCCAGACCACCGACGTGGAGACCGAGACCAACGGGTTACTGACCTACGACCGCGATCAGGTTAAGATGGGTATTGATCAGGTGCTGAAGGCCCATCAGGGCAAGATCGCGCCGAGGATGAAAGCCAAAACCCTGCAGTTCACCTCCTCCTTCGAGGCGGAGTTGACTGTTCCGGTTGCCGGTGCCATCATTCGCTACACCACCGACGGGAGTGATCCCGTCGAATCCTCATCCGTGTACAGCGAGCCGCTGAGCTTCACGGAAAGCACCACCCTCAAGGCGGCGGCCTGGTTCCAGGATGGCGGACAGAGCCGGACTGCAACTTATGCCATCGAGAAGGTGAATCCTGCGCCGGCCGTTTCGGTTTCCGCCAAGCCGGGCCTACGAGTTGGTTTTTATGAAGGAAACTGGAACCAGTTGCCCGATTTCACCACCCTGAGTCCATCCAGGAGCACCATCGCGGGAAAACCCGATCTGGGATTTGCCAGAACCGACAAGCATTTCGGGCTTGTTTTTGAGGGGTACCTCGATGTGCCTGCCACGGGCGTGTACCTGATCTACCTCTCCTCAGACGACGGCGGACGGATCTATCTGGATGGCAAGGAATTGATCGATTACGACGGGATTCACGGTGCCGGTGAACGGCTTGCCCCGGCCGCCCTGGAAGCGGGGCTGCACCCTTTCAGGCTGATCTATTTCCAGCGGGAAGGTGGATTGGGGTTGACCGTTTCCTGGGAAGGCCCCGGGGTCGCCAAGGCTGAAATCGCACCGTCATTCTGGAAGAACTGACAGATAACACAATATGAACCAAGGCAGGTTTTCGCTCGCCGCCCGGATCAGGAGCTTCAGGTATGCCTTCAAGGGACTCCGGTGGCTTTTCACCGAGGAGCACAACTCGTGGATCTACCTGCTCGTGATTGCCATCCTGGTGCCGGTGTGCATTGTCCTGCGCCTCTCGCTCCTGGAATGGGCCCTGATCGCATTTTGCATTGGGATCGTCATCACCGCCGAGATCTTCAATACGGCCATTGAGCGTATGGCCGACCGGATCACCACCGAAAGGGATCCGGTGATCGGAAAGGTCAAGGACCTGGCGGCGGCAGGGGTGCTGGTTGCGGCATTCGTTGCTGCCGTGGTTGGAATGATCATCCTTTTACCCAAACTGTTTTGAAAAGACGCTCCTTCATACGGTCCGGTCTGGCAGGCCTGGTGGGCCTCTCCATAGCCCCTGCAGCAGGATTGGCGGGGGGCGGCAACCTGGTTCTGCCGGGCCATTGGGCCTGGATGAACGGCTCGCTCCGGACTACGCCCGATGAGTGGAAGCATCTCTTTGACCGGTTGTTGCAGGCAGGCATTGGCGGACTGCTGGTCAACGGCCCGAACGAGCTGTATGAGCGGCTGGGGCCTATGTGCAGGCACGCCGGCATCCAGCTGCATACCTGGCGCTGGACCATCAACCGGGGAAACCAAATGGAGCAGCACCCCGAATGGTACGCTGTCAACAGGCTGGGCCAATCGGTCATCGACCATCCCCCCTACGTGAACTACTACCGCTGGCTCTGCCCCTCCCGGCCGGAGGTGCGCGACCTGCTGGTCAGGGATTATGCCTCCCTGGCTGCCATCGACGGAATTAGCGGCGTACATCTCGATTATGTAAGGTACTCCGACATTTACCTGCCGGTAGGCCTGCTGCCCAAGTACAATCTGGTCCAGGACCACGAAATGCCCGAATTTGATTATTGTTATTTGCGTGATCCTGTCGTTTATTTTTTTCATCCTGCTGAAGCTGCCGATCCGGGGTGAATATAAGCGTGATATTTCGGGTTCTTATTTTGCCCCGAAACTGAT
>JAWOHI010000063.1:0-2866 GCA_046485255.1 Bacteroidales bacterium | reverse complement strand
GGTTGGAAAACCTGATCTCCATCGGATTGGGTTACCTGTCGCTTCACCGGCCCGTCGCTACCCTGTCGGGCGGGGAGTCGCAGCGGTTGAAAACGGCCAATCAACTGGATATCAATCTTATTGGACTGATGTACATTCTTGATGAGCCCACCATCGGATTGCATCCTGCGGATATTGGGAGCCTGTTGAAGATCATCCGGAACCTGCGCGACCGGGGCAATTCGGTGCTGATCGTTGAGCACGACCCGTCGGTGATGCGGATCGCCGATCATCTGGTGGAGATCGGTCCGGGACCGGGAGCGGATGGTGGCCGGGTGATTTTCACGGGGAGTTTTAAAGAGTTGGAGCGGTCGGATACGCCGACGGGGGAAGGGTTGAGGAAAGAGGAAAGATTAAAGATAAAAGATTCAGGAGGTGCTGAAGAAGAGGAAAAGATAAAAGAGGGGAAGATGAAAGAGGAAAAGATGAAAGATTGGTTTGTGGTGGAGGGGGCAAAGGCTAATAATCTGAAAAACATTACTGTACGAATACCCAAGGGTGTTTTTACGTGCATCACGGGGGTAGCGGGATCGGGCAAATCGAGCCTGATCCACGAGGAGTTCGTACCGCGTCACCCGGATGCGATCGTGGTGGACCAGTCGGCCGTTGGTCGCTCGTCCCGGTCGAATCCCCTGACCTATCTGGGTATTTTTGACACGCTGAGGAAGACCTTTTCCTCGGCCACCGGGCAACCGGCCTCGCTCTTCTCCTTTAACTCCGAAGGGGCCTGTCCGAAGTGCAACGGGATGGGCATCCTGAAGCTGGAGATGAGTTTCCTGGATGAGGTAACGATGGTTTGCGACGAGTGCCACGGGCGGCGGTACAAGCCGGAGGTGTTGGAACTGCGTCTGCGGGAGCGGCACATCAACGAGATTCTAAGGATGACCGTGGATGAGTCGGTCGCTTTCTTCATCGAGCCGGATATTCTGCGCAAGTTGCAGGTCTTGAGGGAGGTCGGGCTGGGTTACCTTGAGCTGGGACAGCCCCTGAGCACCCTGTCGGGCGGGGAGGCGCAGCGGATCAAGCTGGCCCGGGAGCTGCACAAGAAGGGCAGGATTTACGTGATGGACGAGCCCACCACCGGGCTGCACATGGCTGACATAGAGCGGTTGATGGGGATCATCCGGCGGCTGGTCGGGAAGGGCAACACGGTGATCGTGATCGAGCACAACCTCGACGTGATCGGTCGGGCCGACTGGGTCATTGACCTGGGGCCGGGCGGTGGCGGTCAGGGCGGGTATTTGCTTGCCGAGGGGACGCCGGAGATGATTTCGGCCGATCCGGCATCGGTTACCGGCCGGTATCTGGCGGTTTGAAGCAACTCCTGCCTTCTTGCATCAGAGGGTGAAAAGTTGTATATTACGACTTGAAACCAAACCTGATGAAGTTATGGGCATAGCGGAACCTTTCACCTGTCGCGACCGGATATCGAATTCCTCCTTTATCCTGATGAAGTGGTTTTGTAGCTTTTTTGACCTGTTCAGAAACCAGGCGAGGCTGGTTGAACGGTTCGGGATCCAGGAAGGCTGGACCGTGATTGATTATGGTTGCGGGCCGGGCCGGTATGTGCGCCGGCTATCGCAGCTTGTCGGGGAGGGTGGACTGGTTTATGCAGTTGACATTCACGAGTTGGCGATGGATTGTCTGGTGCGGCTCAAGCGCCGGTATCGTTTAAAAAATGTAAGGCCGGTGAAGGCGGAGGGGTATTTTGCGCCTATTCCTGAGGACAGTGCCGACCTGATCCTGGTGATTGATGTTTTCAGACGGGTCAGGGACCGGCGTCTCTTCCTGGAGGAGCTTCACCGGCTGGTGAGGCATCACGGACGGGTAGTTTTGCATGATGGACGGCGGTTTCGGTCACAGTCCCAAGCTCAGGTAGAAGAATCGGGTCGATGGAATCTCCTGGAGATAGGCGGGGATTACCTGGTGATTGGCCCGGCCTGGAAGTGGATGCCGGAGGCCGTTCCCGGTCAGCAGAAATAACTGCTCGCCTTTATTATCCCAATTTCCATTTTATACCGCAGCCGATCCCCGGTTTTTGTTTTGGGGGAACGCTTTTCCCTGCCAGGGTCAGTTCGATGGCCTGAGCGAGGTCTTCGCCGGTAACGGGGATATTATTTCCCGGTCGTGAATCGTCCATTTGGCCGTGGTACACCAGTCGCAGGTCCTGGTCGAACAGGTAGAATTCGGGCGTACAGGCGGCATCATAGGCTTTGGCCACTTCCTGGGATTCGTCGTACAGGTATGGGAAGGGGTAGTTGAGTTCGCGGGCGGTTTTGGTCATTCGTGCTGGCGAATCGTCGGGGTAACGGGTGGCATCGTTGCTGTTGATGGCGATGAAGGAGACGCCCCTGACCAGGAACTTGTTCGCGAGCTGAACCAGTTTCTCGTTCACGTGTTTCACATAGGGGCAGTGGTTACAGATGAACATGATTACGGTAGCCTTGTCGGATTTCAGATCTATCAGGGACAAGGTTCTTCCGGAAACGGTATCCGGGAGGGTGAATGCGGGGGCTTTAGTGCCGAGGGGGAAGGGGTTGGACTGGGTGAGGGCCATGGGGTTGAATTTTTAACTGTGGGATTAGACCATTAGACCTGTCAGGTTTAAGACCTGTCAGGAAGTTAGCAAAATATTGGTTTAGAATCATTTAGCAAAAATAGACAATTTGCAAGTTGCTGTAATTGAGCTTCTTCAGTACTTGAAAAAATACCTGAAAGGATACACTATAAACCTGACAGGCATTTCATCAATTAACTTACTTATAATCAACAACTAAAAACTTCATTCATCAAGAAAACAGGTTCCATTACTTCGCTTCAAAGAAAC
>JAWOHI010000346.1:0-11516 GCA_046485255.1 Bacteroidales bacterium | reverse complement strand
ATCCGACCAATCCAGGCCCAATCAAAAGGTCCTATTTCTTTTTTGGATTTGGAGCCATTGACTGTCAGGTTGTTGAAGTCCTATGAGGATAACGGGTATCCTTTTGCCAGGATCTTTCTCGACTCGGTCAGCCTCCAGGAAGGAGGGATCAAGGCAACATTGAGCCTCGACCGTGGGCCGCTGGTTACCTACGATACGATCCTGAACCGCACCGGATACCGGTTGTCATACGCCGTAACCAGCAGGCTGATCAACCTGTTTCCAGGTGAACCTTACAGCGAATCAAAGCTCCGTGACGCCTCCCGGCGACTGGCCGCAACCGGTTTCCTCAGGGAGGTGAGGCCGATGGAGGTGGGATTTCACGATAGTTTGGCAAGCCTTTTTCTTTTTCCCGAACGCATTCCATCGAACCGTTTCGATGGTTGGATCGGGCTGGCTCCGGCGGGGATAGCAGGCAGGGGACTCTCTTTTGCCGGTTCATTGCTGATGGAGTTCCGGAACCTCCTGGGGCAGGCCGAGGGTTGGAATCTGACCTGGAAACGGAACCAGGACCGCTCCCAAAGGATGCTGATGCAGGCATCCGTCCCTTTTTTACTGGGTCTTCCGGCCGGTATTGCCGGGAGCTTCGACCTGTTCAGGCAGGATACCACTTACCTCAATTTGACCTGGGAGGCCGGGGTCCCATACCATTTCCGGCCAAACCACCAACTTTACCTCTTTTTTCGCTCCCGGGAAAGCCGTTTTCTCCTGAAGTCCGATGACTCACCCTCCACAGCCCTGCGCCCTTATAAATTATGGCTTACAGGCATTGCCTGGAATATCAACCTGTTGGATGAGCAACAGAATCCCACGACGGGGGTCGACATCCGGGTGGAAGCCTCCACGGGCCGCAAGGTGGTCGGAGAGGCGATTGACCCGGTGAGCCAGTCGGAGTTCCTTGCGGATGCCTCCTTCTATGTGACCGTGATTCCGAGGCTGGTACTGGCACCTGCCATCAGATCGGGCCTGCGCCTGTCCAATATGCCACTGGATAACGAACGGTTCCGGCTGGGCGGATACCAACACCTACGGGGGTTCGAGGAGGAAACTTTCCTAGCCGACCGCTTCCTGACCGGCACTCTGGAGTTCAGGTACCTGTTGGACCGGCAATCACACTTGCTGGTTTTATCCGACCTGGGACTGGTGGCCTACCGGCAGGATGATTTATGGACGACCAGGCGTCCGTTCAGCCTGGGCATTGGAGGCCAGTTCCGGACGGCAGGCGGTGTCATCCGGCTGCTGTTCGCCCTCGGAGCGACCGAAGAGACACCGATGAATTTCCGCTCAGGTAAAATACACCTGGGCTATGTAGGTCTCTTTTAGAAAAATAGGGTTAATTTTGCGATCTTTTAATTGAAGTCGGATGACTGATAAGAACAAGTCCGCTCATCGCCTCGTACTGATCACGGGGGCCACCTCCGGGATCGGCCGGGCCGCCGCCGTCCGCCTGGCTTCCGAGGGCTATCGCCTCCTGCTCGCCGGCCGTCGCGCCGTGGCGCTGAACCGGTTGGCCGCCGATCTGGAACAACGATACCACACTGAATGTATGTCGATGGTGGTGGATGTCCGCAACCTGGAGGAACTGACCCGCACTATATCAGCCATTCCCAAAGCCTGGAAGGAAATCGATGTCCTTATCAACAATGCCGGATTGGCAGCAGGGCTTGATCCCGTTCACCAGGGCTCCTTCGACGACTGGAACCAGATGATCGACACCAACATCAAGGGAACCCTCCATTTGACCAGGCTCATCGCACCCGGGATGATCGAGCGCGGACGGGGCCACATCATCAACGTCAGCTCCATCGCCGGGAGGGAGGTCTATCCCAATGGAGCCGTCTATTGCGCGACCAAGCACGCTGTGGAGGGACTGACTCGCGGAATGAGGCTGGATTTTGTGCAATATGGGATCAAGGTGTCCTCGGTCAGCCCCGGAGCCGTCGAGACCGAGTTCTCGCTGGTCCGCTTCAAGGGCGACGAGGAACGGGCAAAAAAAGTCTATGAGGGATTCTATCCACTGCAGGCCGACGACATCGCCGACGCCATATCCTATGTCCTGTCGCGACCGAGTCACGTCAATATCCAGGATATCCTCATTATGCCCACCGCCCAAGCCAGTTCCACTGTGATTGCCAGAAATGCGGGAGATAATCGCAAATGACAGATAGACAGCGCGATAATGCCCAAATGTTCGACCAGATAGCAGGAACATACGATTTCCTGAACCATTTGCTCTCCCTAAACATCGACCGGCGATGGCGCAGGCAGGCTATCCGATCCCTGCGCGACCTGCAGCCCCGTCGCATCCTGGATGTCGCCACCGGAACAGCCGATCTTGCCCTGGCCGCGATGCGGCTTGAACCTGACGAGATCATCGGGGTGGACGTCTCCCGTAAAATGCTGGAAATCGGCAGGCTCAAGGTGGAAAAGAGAAACCTTTCAGATAAGATCAGGCTACTGGAGGCCCCCTGCGAAAACCTTCCTTTCGAACCCGCAACGTTTGATGCAGCAATGGTCGCATTTGGGGTGCGCAATTTTGACGACCCGCAAAAAGGATTATCAGAACTGTTCAGGGTGCTCCGCCCGGGTGGAAGGTTGGTGGTGCTGGAGTTTTCGCTGCCGGACAACCGCTTTATGCTCGGATTGTACCGTTTCTATTTTCACCGTTTGCTCCCCCGGATAGGCAAGTGGTTCTCGAAAGATTTTCCCGCATACCGCTACCTGCCCGATTCGGTCGAACGCTTCCCCAAGGGGATGGAATTCACCGGAATGTTGAAGCAGGCCGGTTTTGCCGAAACCAGTTTCAGGCCCCTCACGGGTGGCATCTGTGGCCTTTATGCCGGGACGAAAAAATGATGCGCGGATACTAATAACCACCGTTTTCAAGTTATATTGGAAATCTTTAACCACGGTATGCTCCGATATAAAACCAGGATACTCATTCTTCTGCTTTGCGCCAGTTTGCCTCTCCTTGGCCAGTCTAAGAAGCCCAGGAACCTGGTGACGTTCGATTACCAACCATTTCATTTTGGGTACTCGGTGGGGCTGTTTACGATGCATTATCATATGAGCCCGCCTGCTGGAAGCGATTATCTCCTGGCCGTCAAAATGCATCCCGGCATCAACCTTAACCTGATCACCAACTTCAGGCTAAACAACAACTTGGATTTAAGGTTCCTGCCCGGTATGCAGTTCGGGCAGCGGGACGTTACGGTCATTGAC
The DNA here is from genome assembly GCA_046485255.1 of Bacteroidales bacterium. Classification (GTDB taxonomy): domain Bacteria; phylum Bacteroidota; class Bacteroidia; order Bacteroidales; family UBA12481; genus UBA12481. The sequence continues at coordinate 8,255 of JAWOHI010000346.1, read as the reverse complement.
AAGTCCTCTTCAACGCCTACTCCTCCATTTTCCATCGACGGGGTCTTTATCGATTTACCTTTCCTGCTCAAATACCGCTCTGAACGGGTCAATAATTTTGCGCCCTACCTGATCGCCGGCATTAACCCGAGAGTCGACCTGCTGGGCTCACGGTTGGAAGGCTTCACCCGTGGAGAACGCCTCTCCAAGGCCATTGACGTTTATCCGGAGTTAGGCGTTGGAATTGATTTCTATCTTCAAAAGGTCAAGGTAGCCGCAGAACTTAAATTTTCGGTAGGAACATTCAATGTGTATAATCAGCCCGACACAAGCGATCCTTTCTCCGTTTCCTATTATCATTTCATCCACGGGGTTAGCACGATGCTCTCCCGAATGGTCATTTTTGCCATCCACGTGGAATAAGCTAACCGGACGGAGCCCAAGATGATCCGGATCCTTGATCTTACGCTGAATCCCGAAGAGGCCTTTCATCCCGGAACGGTGACGAAAAAGGCGTGCCAGGCTGCCGGGATCTCCCCAAACCTGATGCCTTCATTGACTATCCTCAAGCGTTCGGTCGATGCGCGTCAACGCCCCGTGAAGGTGAGGCTGCAGGTGAGATTGAGCCTCGGCGAGTCGATATCACCCCTTGCCGACGGATACAATTGGCAGGACGTTTCCAACGCGGAGCCGGTCATCATAGTGGGATCCGGTCCCGCCGGCCTGTGCGCGGCCCTGCGCCTGGTGGAGCTCGGGCTGCGGCCGGTGATCGTGGAGCGCGGCAGGCCGGTGGAACATCGCAAGCGCGATATTGCCCACCTGAATCGAAACGAGCGGCTTGATCCCGAATCCAATTACTGCTTCGGCGAGGGTGGGGCAGGAACCTATTCCGACGGCAAACTCTATACCCGGTCGCGAAAGCGTGGCGAGGTGGGGCGGATACTCGAGATCCTCCACCTGCACGGGGCGCCGGAGGAGATCCTCTATGACAGCCATCCCCATATCGGCACCGACCGGCTGCCGGGGATAATCGCCAATATCCGGGCCACCATTCTCCAGTGCGGCGGGGAGTTTCATTTCAACCAGCGTATGGAGGAGCTGCTGATACGAGAAGGGCATTTGGTGGGGATCATCACCGCCTCCGGTGAGATCCTGGAGGGCAGGGCGGTGGTGCTGGCTACAGGCCACTCCGCCTCGGATGTGTACGAATTGCTCCACCGCCACCAGATCGACCTGGATGCCAAGGGTTTTGCTATGGGCGTCCGGATCGAGCACCCACAGGTCCTGATCGACCAGATCCAATACCACTCAAAAGAGGGGCGGGGCAAATACCTGCCGGCTGCCGAATACAGCCTTGCAAAAAACCTGGGTGGGCGTGGCGTCTACTCGTTCTGTATGTGCCCCGGGGGAATCATCGTTCCCTCCGCTACCGATGAAAACCAGCTGGTGGTAAACGGTATGTCCAATTCGCGGAGAAATTCCCCCTTCGCAAACTCGGGGCTCGTGGTAGAGATCCGAGTTGAAGATTTGGTCGAATACTCAGAATATCAGCATTTTGCTGGTCTTGAATATCAGAAGTTCCTGGAGAAAACTGCCCACCGGTATGGCGGACCAGGTCAGGTTGCACCGGCCCAGCGGCTGGCCGATTTCGTGGCCGGGAAGAGCAGCACCTCTCTGCCGGACCATTCTTATCACCCCGGACTGATCCCTTCGCCGGTTCACGAGTGGCTGCCCGATGCTATCCGGATGAGGCTGCAGGAGGGACTGAATTTTTTTGGGCGCCGAATGAAGGGGTTCTTAACCAACGAGGCCATCCTTGTAGGAGTGGAGTCGCGCACCTCCTCTCCGGTCCGGATCATCCGCGACCCGGTCACCCTGGCCACACCGCGGTTTCCCGGGCTATTCCCGGCCGGTGAGGGGGCCGGTTACGCTGGTGGGATCGTCTCTTCCGCAATGGACGGCGAAAACGTCGCGCTGGCCGTCAAACGCTGGCTCTCCGCCTGAACTCCCCGCAAACCAAGGCCGCGGCAATCGCCACGTTCAGACTATCCACTTTCCCGTCAACCGAAAACCCTGGAATCCTGAGGTTTATATCCACAAGAGAGCCCAGCTCGCCGCTCATTCCCCTCGATTCATTCCCCATCAGGACCATTCCGTGAGGGGTCAGACCGGTTGAATAGAGATTCTCGCCATCCAGCCGGGTGCCATAAACCGGAAACTCCTGCGGCCACGACCTGACCAGCTCCGGGAGGTCGCACACGCTGCTCCTGACTCTGAAGATGGATCCCATGCTGGCCTGAACTACCTTGGGCGAGTAGAGGTCGGCACAATCGGTGGAGAAAAATAGCCCCGACAGTCCAAACCACTCGGCCAGCCGGATCAGGGTGCCGCAATTACCCGGGTCCTGTACCTGCTCAAGACCTAAAACCAGGTCGTGGTCGAAATCGACTGCCCAGGATCCGCTATCCGGCAGCTCAACCAGGGCGAGGACTTGGTTTGGGGTGGTTAAATGGCTTATTTTCAATAATTCCTGATCGGTGATGACCATAATCTCTCCCGGCTGGTTGCTGTATGCTCCCCGCTGCGCTGTTAACCAGGAGGCCGTGCAAAAAAGGGTTCTGATACGAAAACGGGTGCCTGGCGGAAGATCCAGCAGCTCCCCGATCACCTTCACCCCCTCGGCAACAAAGCACTTCTCAGCCTCCCGGAATTTTTTACGCTCGAGGCTCCTGATAAGGCTGACCTGGTTTCGGCTGATCATTGGCTTTAGACTGGGTACGCAATTTACATTAAATTTATAATTTCGGAGATTGATTTCAGACTGCCCCAAGTGTCGCTCAATCAGTTAAAAATCCTTCCTTTTGCCAGGTGGATGTTCATCCTGATCCTCCTGCTCCACCTCTTTTCCTGCAATCCGGCCAAGCACGTCCCCACTGGTGACCACCTCCTCCGGTCAACCAAAATTGTGACAGCGGATGATGGCCTGGGCAACCGGGAAATGCACAACTATGTCAAGCAGCATCCAAACCGTAAGATCTTTGGCGTTGCCCGCCTCTACCTGGGGATCTATAACCTGTCCGATCCTGGAAAAGACAACGGGTTCAATAACTGGCTGAGGAATATCGGCGAAGAACCGGTGATCCATAATCCGGGCCTGACCGACCGGTCGGTCAGGCAATTGGAGCTCTTTCTACGGAACAAGGGATTTCACGAGGCTGTAGTTACGGATACGGTCATCTATAGAAGGCAGAAAGCGGATGTGATCTACCGCGTCCGCTTTGGCCAGCCCCGATTGATCGACCGGGTCAGCTTTTCCTCGCCTGAACTGATCACCGACCAGCAGGTCAGGGAACTGGTCAGGTCCGATTCGGCCTCCTCTCTGATCGTCCCGGGGTCCCGGTTTGATTACGAGGTCCTTCAGGCTGAACGGAACAGGATTCGCAACCAGCTGCTGAACAGCGGTTTCTACGGTTTTTCGCGGGAGTATGTCTACTACCTGACCGATACACTTCAGAAGCCCTACCGGGCCGACCTCGCCATCGGAATAAAAAACCCTCGGGATGCGGCAGCTGACCGTAACCTGCCCGATTTTCACCCACGCTTCCGCATCGGCCAGATTCGCATCGTACCGGACTTTAATCCGGTGGATTATCTGAATGATCCGACAGGCTACCTGTCCGGTTCCGATTCGATTGATTTCGAAGGACTTCGCATCCTCTATCGAAACCATCTCAATGTCAGGCCGGGTCTGCTATACTCTTCGGTTCTGTTTGCTCCGGGATCGTTTTACAACCAGCAGACGGTTGACCAGACACTGGCCTCTTTCTCCTCCCTCCGGAATTTCAAACAAATCAAGCTGGATTTCGTTCCGTCAGGCTCCAGGCAGGATTCCATTCAGAACCTCGATTGCCTGATCCTGCTCTCCCCGATGATCAGGCAATCTTATGACCTATCGCTGGAAGGGACCTACTCTTCAGGGAATATTGGTGTCGCCAGCAACCTGATTTATAAGCACCGCAACCTGTTCAGGGGGGCCGAGAACCTGGAGGTTAAATTCAAGTGGGCCGTGGAGTTCCTGGCCGATGCCGTTGAAGATTTCAACCGGATGGTTGAGTTCGGGATCGAATCCAGGCTGGAAATGCCCCGATCCTGGATCCCTTTCTCGCGTGAACAATCCGGTCCTCATACCCGGCCCAACTCCGGATTGATCCTGAGTTACAACTATCAGCGGCGGCCCGACTTCACCCGAACGATTGCCAATGCCTCCTTCGGATACTCCTGGAAACTCCCCCTGGTCAGGCACCAGCTTAGCCTGGTCGAACTTAATTATGTCAACGTAACCGAGATGTCCGAGCGGTTTTACAACCTGATCAAGGGTACCTATGTCGAGAACAGTTTCCGTTCTCACCTGGTCCCGGCGATCAACTACACCTTCACCTTCACCGATCAGGAGGTTTCCAGGGAACAGAGCTTCTTCTATGTCAAGGTACGCCCGGAGTTAGCAGGCAACCTGTTTTACGGGATCCGCTCCATCGGAGGGGGAGAGCGCCCGGATGACGGATACCGGCTGTTCAATACCCCGGTCTCCCAGTATGCGATGGGCGAAATGGACCTGCGGTACCACTGGGGCCTGAATGAGTCGAGCAAGCTGGCTTTCAGACTATTCGCTGGAGCAGGATACCCTTACGGAAACGCGGATGCGCTGCCTTTTGAGAAAAAATATTTTTCGGGTGGTGCCAGTGGGATCCGTGCCTGGCAGGTCCGCTCCCTGGGCCCGGGCAGCTATCAATTGCCAGAGGAGCAGAAGCGACTCTATCCCAATCAATTGGGTGATATCAAGCTCGAGTTTAACCTCGAATACCGGTTCGATCTTTTCTGGATCCTTAAGGGAGCACTTTTTCTCGATGCCGGTAACATCTGGGCGATCAGCGAGTCGGACGACCGGCCGGGCGCCCTCTTTGAATGGAACAGTTTTGCTAACCAGGTGGCTGTCGGCACCGGCTTTGGCCTTAGGGCCGACGTCAATTTCTTCGTCGGACGGCTGGACCTCGGGATCAAGCTCCGCGATCCGGGGACGGTCGACGGTCCGAAATGGATTCCAGGGTACCGTCGCTATCAGATAAGGGACTTTGTGCTCAATTTCGGAATCGGTTACCCGTTTTAATCCCTATTCATCCATATTGACTTATATTTGCGACTTAAATAATTTTAAAGACCATGAAAATTCTGGATAGTGTAAAGCCCGGCGTTGTCACCGGAAAAGACGTTCAAGAGATCTTCAGGAATGCCAAGCAGGAGGGGTATGCCATACCCGCAGTCAATGTCGTTGGCACCAACTCCGTCAATTCGGTCCTTGAGGCCGCCCGAGTGGCCAAGGCACCGGTAATTGTTCAGTTTTCGAATGGCGGGGCTGCCTTCTGGGCAGGAAAATCACTTTCCGGTGAAGGTCAGATGGGAGCCATCCTGGGTGGGATTGCCGGTGCAAAACACGTTCATACCGTGGCAGAAGCCTACGGGGTGCCGGTCATCCTTCATACCGACCACGCGGCTAAGAAGCTGCTGCCCTGGATCGACGGACTTCTGGATCAGGGCGAGAAACAGTTCCACCAATACGGATCTCCCCTTTATAGCTCTCATATGCTCGACCTCTCTGAGGAGAGCCTGGAAGAGAACCTGGAAATATGCAAAAGATACCTCGAGCGGATGAGCCGGATCGGAATGACCCTGGAGATTGAGCTGGGGGTCACCGGCGGGGAGGAGGATGGCGTGGATAACACGGGAGTGGATAATTCACTGTTATACACCCAGCCCGAGCACGTAGCCTACGCCTATGAGCAGTTGAGCCGGGTCAGCGACCAGTTCACCATTGCCGCCTCCTTCGGAAATGTCCACGGGGTGTACAAACCCGGCAACGTGAAGCTGCAACCAAAGATCCTGAAGAATTCCCAGGAGCATATCGCTGCCCGTTTCAGGACTGGCCCGAATCCGGTTGATTTCGTCTTTCACGGTGGGTCGGGCTCCTCTCGCGAAGAGATCCGCGAAGCCATCTCCTACGGGGTGATCAAGATGAACATCGATACCGATACCCAGTGGGCCTACTGGGTTGGCATTCGAGATTACTACGATAAGAACAGGGATTACCTCCAGGCGCAGATCGGCAACCCGGAAGGGGCGGATAAACCCAACAAGAAGAAATATGATCCGCGCGTCTGGCTGCGTGAAGGGGAGAAAACAATGATTGCCAGGTTAGGTGAGGCCTTCGAGGACCTTAATTGCATCGACCGGCTGTAACCAACCCGGAGTCTTTACCATAATACCCATACCCCAATACCAAACCGTTTATGGCAGTCAATTCAAACCAACCCCGCGACAGTTTTGGCAGCAAGTTCGGAATCATAGCCGCCGCAGCAGGTTCGGCGGTTGGACTCGGAAATATCTGGAAATTCCCCTATGAAGCCGGGATCAATGGTGGCGGGGCCTTCCTGTTTGTTTACCTGATCTTTGTCCTGCTGATCGGCGTTTCCGTGATGATTGCCGAGCTGGTCATCGGCCGGGGAGGGCAGCGGAACGCCATCGGCTCCTTCAAGGCCCTGGCCCCCGGAAAACCCTGGTTCCTGGTCGGGATGATGGGCATAGCCGCCGCTTTTATGATCTTTGCATTCTATGGGGCAGTGGCAGGCTGGACCCTTGAGTACATCTACCAATCGGTCCGCAACGGCTTCGTCGGCAAGTCAACCGAGGAGCTCGGGCAGATGTTCACGGAATTCACCACCAACCCGGCCCGCCCGATTATGTGGCAGACCCTGTTTCTGATGATGACTGCCGGCGTGGTGATCGCAGGAGTCCAGAAAGGGATCGAAAAATACAGCAAGATCCTGATGCCGATGCTGCTCCTGATCATCCTGGTCCTGATCATTCGTTCCCTGACCCTGCCGGGCGCAATGGAGGGAATATCTTTCCTTTTTAAGCCCGACTTTTCAAAGGTGAACGGACATACCATCATCAGCGCCCTTGGCCAGGCTTTCTTCTCCCTGAGCTTAGGGATGGGTACAATCATTACTTACGGCAGTTATATCAAGAAAAAGGAAAACCTCCTCAACACGGCCGTGCAGGTTTCCCTCGCCGATACCGTCATTGCGATCCTTGCCGGAATGGCCATCTTTCCGGCCGTCTTCGCCTTCGGGATCAATCCATCCGAGGGGCCCGGGCTGGTTTTCATTACGCTTCCGAATATTTTTCAGCAGATGCCGGGAGGTTATTTCTTCAGCCTCCTCTTCTTCATCCTGCTGGCCATTGCAGCACTGACCTCCACGATCTCCCTGCTGGAGGTCATCGTGGCCTATTTCTCCGAAGAACTGAATATCTCCAGGAGGAAAGCCACCATTCTCGCATCCTCCGGAATCCTTTTCCTTGGGATCTTGTGCTCCCTCTCCCAGGGCCCGATTGCCGGCTTCCGGATTTTTGGACTGAATATCTGGGACCTGCTGGACTACACCTCCACCAAAATTATGTTGCCACTGGGAGGCCTGCTGATCGTGATCTTTGTCGGCTTTATCCTCGGACGCAAGCGGGTCACCGCGGAGTTGACCAACGAGGGTGCGCTAAAAGCGCGCCTGTTGCCAGTGGTGCTTTTCCTGATCCGGTTTGTAGCTCCAATTGCCATTGCCCTCGTATTCCTGAACGTGATCGGGATCCTGAAAATCACCTGATCCCCCTCAATGACGGTTGGCGAAAAAATTGACCAGGCCTTTGAACCATTAGTCCGGTTCCTCGAACAGGTATTCTTCTGGGATCCTTTTGCCGCCGCCGGTCTCGACCTGGGAACCCGCGTTCCAATCATCGTCCTATGGCTGGTTTTTGGTGGCGTGTTTTTCACCATCCGGATGCGATTCGTCAATTTCCGCATGTTCCGCCATGCCTGGCAGCTCCTGTCGGGCCGCTACGACAAAAAGGAAGACAAGGGTCAGGTCTCTCATTTCCAGGCGCTATCGACAGCCCTTTCTGCCACGGTGGGAATGGGAAACATTGCCAGCGTGGCCATCGCGGTAACCGTCGGCGGGCCTGGTGCAACCTTCTGGATGATCATTGCCGGGCTGCTGGGGATGTCGCTGAAATTCACCGAATGCACCCTGGGCGTCAAATACCGGCACGTTTCAAAGGATGGTGAGGTTTCCGGCGGACCGATGTATTACCTGCGCCAGGGGCTTGGTGGTCTGTGCCGCCGCCGCCTCTCTCTGGCAAGCGCTGCGCCTTATGAAGAAGCAGGACCTCCTCAA
>JAWOHI010000255.1:0-11526 GCA_046485255.1 Bacteroidales bacterium | reverse complement strand
GGACGCTATCTCTTGTCATCCGATCAATTGACAGATGAATCCGTGATTCAGTTCTCGTACGTCGGCTATGCGCCGGCTGAGGAGGTACTGGGTGGGCGTACCAGGCTGGATGTCAACCTCGAACCCCGCCAGTTCCAGCTGGATGAGCTGGTGGTCATCGGGTATGGTTCGGTCAAGAAGCGCAATGTCCTGGGTGCGGTCACTTCGGTGAACACCAAGGAGCTCACCAAGCTGCCCGTTCCGGGGGTTGACCAGGCCCTGCAGGGCAGGGCGGCGGGGGTGCAGGTGACCCAGACGACCGGTGCACCGGGCGAAGGAGTTGCCGTGCGCATCCGCGGAACCGGCTCCATCAACTCGAGCAACGACCCGCTCTATATTGTGGATGGGATCCCGGTTGTTGATGCATTGAACATCCTGTCGCCCGGCGACATCGAGAACATCTCCGTGCTGAAGGATGCTTCTGCGGCAGCCATTTACGGATCGCGGGCCAACAACGGCGTCGTCCTGATCACTACCACCAGGGGGGCGAAAGGCGCTCCGCGCGCGACTTACCGAGGCCAAACCGGCTTTCAGTCGGCCACGCGCCTGACCAAAATGGTGAATACCGCCGATTACGTGACCATCTATAACGAGGCGACCGCCAACGACAACAAATACCTGCCGGAAGGCCTCCATCGCAGTATGATCAGCGCCGAAGACGCCGCCCGGCTGGATGATGTCAACTACCTGAAGGAGCTGCTACGGATCGCGCCGGTGAATTCACACGAACTGACCGTAACGGGAGGCAATGAATCGACCAGCTACGTGGTTTCCACCTCGCTGTTCGATCAACAGGGCATCATCCGGGGAACCGGCTATACCCGCGGAACCATCCGTTTGGCCGTTAACACCGAAATCAGCAAATGGCTGTCGGCCGGGATGAGCGTTCATTCGGGAATGTCGACCAACGACATCATCGGCAGCTCGGGCGATGGCTATGGCGGGAACGGTGGCAGCGTCGTCCGGTATGCCTTTTTCCGGAACCCGGGCATCCCGATCCGTTTTGAGGACGGCACTTATGTCGACCGACCGGCGGAATACTTTGGCGCCCAGGTTTTTGACTCTTACCTGGGAGATGGCTACAATCCCATCGGGATGACCGATTACAACGACAACAATCGCAAGGAGGACAGCTACCTGGGAAGTGCTTTCTTTACGATCCGCTTCAGCGATCAGCTACGGTTTACCACCAACCTTGGGATGGATTACCGGAACGTGTATGCCCGACGGTTCAATCCGACCTGGGGAACCCTCAACCGGATCAACGCCAAGAACAGCCTGAGCATTGGAAATGAGCGGCTGGCCAACTGGACCGTCAACAACGTGCTTAACTACGAAAAGACCTTCGGCCGTGACCATACCCTGTCTGGTATGGTCGGATTTGAGGCGATCAAAAATACGGGCCGGTCGTTGTGGGCCAGCGATATGGATTTCCCGGTCCAGCAGGACGAGCTGATCTTTATCGGCAATGGCCTTGGCACCAAGATCCCCAGCCAGTCGCAGTTCGCTTCCACACTGGCCTCCTTCTTCGGTCGGGTAAACTATGATTACAAGGGCAAGTATTATGTTTCCAGTACGTTGCGGCGTGACGGCTCCTCCAAGTTTGTCGGCGATAACAAGTGGGGCACCTTCTACTCCCTCTCGGGGGGCTGGGTTTTATCGGAGGAGGCTTTTCTGAAGGATGTCGAATGGCTCTCCAGCCTGAAGCTACGCGGCGGCTACGGGGCCATTGGAAATCAGCAGATTGGGCTGTATGCTGCAAGTGACAGAATTTCACCGTATTACAACTATCCCTTTGGTGGCATTTCGCAAACCGGCTATGCTCAGTCGGCCCTGGGTAACGAGGATCTCAAATGGGAGACCAGCTATCAGTATAATGCGGGGGTGGATGCCGAACTCTGGACCGGGGCATTGGCTTTCTCGCTCGATTATTTCTACAAGGTGACCGATGATATGCTGGTCAAGGCCCCGAACCCGCCATCGACCGGGTATGCCGAGTCGGCCTGGATCAACAGCGGATCGGTGCTGAACACCGGCGTCGAACTCGAAGCCATCTACCGCCAGAGCAAGAAGGATTGGGGCTATTCAATAGGGGGTAACCTGACTTTCCTGCACAACGAGGTGTTGGCCCTGGATGCTCCGCTTTCGGGAGGACGCGTCGAATCGGGCGTGTACGCCACCCACACCATTGTGGGTCAGCCGATTGGGGCTTTCTACTTGCTCGAGATGGAGGGGATTTTCCAGAATCAGATTGACATCCTCCTGTCGGCCTACCAGGGTGGCGACATCAAGCCGGGCGACGTGAAGTTCAAGGACCAGGACGGAAACTCCCGCATCGACAATGAAGACCGGGTTTATCTGGGCAGCTCCATCCCCAAGTTAATGGGCGGCTTAAATTTTATGGCCAACTACCGTAACTTCGACCTGTCGCTCTTCCTGCAAGGCACCTATGGTAATAAGATCTATGTCCAGGTTTACCAGGACATAGAGGGTTTCTATCGTGGCTTTACGGTGACCCAGCGTTACTTCGACGAGCGATGGACCGGTGATGGAACCTCCGATACGCAACCCAGACCATCCTGGACCGCCAAGTCGAACAACGCCAGGCCCTCATCCCGCTTTCTGGAGGATGGATCCTACCTGCGGTTGAAGAACCTCCAGTTGGGCTACACCTTGCCCGAACGGATGATCAAGTCGTTACGCCTTACTCAGGCACGGGTTTACCTGTCGGGCACCAACCTTCTGACCCTGACCCGTTATTCCGGACTTGATCCGGAGATGACCGTGAGTGACAATTCGAGAAATGAAGGCGACCGCGCGGCCGGCATCGACTGGGGAACCTATCCGTCGGCTTTGAGCGTGATGCTGGGAATAGATATCACTTTTTAAGGAGATTCGGCTATGAAGAAGAAAATCAACTATTTAATCGCAACGATGGCCCTGGGGTCCACGATGATCCTGGTCAACGGTTGCACCGAGTTCCTGACTGAAGACCTCCAGGGCAGCTTCTCCTCCTCCACCTTCTATGAGAATGACAAGCAGGCCATTCAGGCGGTGAATGGGGTGTACCACGCCATTGCCTTCACCAGTTTCAATAATGCGATCTGGATTTTCGGCGACGTGGCTTCCGATGATGCCGTCAAGGGCGGCAATCCTGGTGACCAGTCGGAGATCACGTATATTGATGGTTTCACGGCGGATGCCAATAATGGGATCATCAGTAACTACTGGAGTTTTGCTTATGAGGCGATTGCCCGCGCCAACAACGTGATCCAGGCCGTGCCGGGCGTGACAATGGATGAAACCGTCAAGAACAGGCTCGTCGGTGAGGCCAGGTTCATCCGAGCTTATACCTATTTCAACCTGACCAATATTTTCGGAAAGGTTCCGTTGAAGCTCCTGCCGCAGCTTACCCACGATGCGATTCACGTCCCACTGGCCGAGGTGTCCGACATCTACCGTCAGATCGAGCTCGACCTGCAGGATGCTGGGGCGGCATTATTGGTGAGCTACAATCCTTCAGACAAAGGCCGGGTTACCCGGGGTGCCGCGCTGGCTATGCTGGGCAAGGTAAGCATCTACCAGGAAAAATGGCAGGCGGCCATCGACTATTTCCATCAGGCAGAGGCACTTGGGATTTACCGTCTCCTGCCGGATTATGCTGATCTCTTCCGGAAGGCTTATGAGAACAGCGAGGAGTCGATCTTTGAGATACAGCATTTGACCGGACAGAATCCCTTCACCGGCAGCGCGTTGAACCAATGGTTTGCGCCGGCAGCCGAGGGCGGGTACTACTTCAATGCCCCAACCCAGGAGCTGGTCGATGCTTATGAGCGGAGCGCAACCGGTGAAGTCGACCCGCGCCTGGATATCTCGATCGGCCGGGAGGGACAGCCCTGGCTCAACGGAGAGGTTTTCAGCTCCTCCTGGTCGCCGACCGGTTACCTCACCCGCAAGCACCAGCAGCCGCTTTCGGAAGTGCCGGCATCGCTGAAAGGCGATGGCGACCTGAACTACATCTACCTCCGTTATGCAGATGTCCTGCTGATGAAAGCTGAGGCCTTCAACGAGCTGAACAGGCCCGATTCGGCCAAAGCCAACTTGAACCAGGTGAGGCAAAGGGCCCGCGGTAGCTTTCAAGGGGAAGCGCCGGCCGACCTGCTGCCCGACATCACTCTATCGGACCAGACCCAGCTCAGGCTGCTCATCCGAAAGGAGCGCCGCGTTGAGCTGGCCCAGGAGTTCCATCGCTATCTCGACCTGATGCGATGGGGTAAAACATACGCCGAATCGGTTTTGGGCGCTGAATTCAATTATGAGACAAAGCGATACCTGCCGATCCCGCAAGCCGAAATTGATGCCAACCAGGCAATAAAATAGTTATCAATCGTTATTAATTTAATCAGTTCATTTTTAACCATTAACACTTTTAGCAAATGAAAACTTTAAGTAACTGGCGCGCCCTGATGATCCTGTTGGTTTTCGGATCAGCCGTCATTCTGGGATCGTGCAAGAAGGACGACATCGTTGAGGGAGACAAGACCGAACTCAATGCATTGATCAGTACAGCTCAGGCGATTGCCGATGCGGCCACCTCGGCCGACTATCCGCAGGCTGCCATTGATGCTTTAAAAGCAACCCTGGCATCGGTGAAAACGGCTGCTGAGGACAAACTGACCCAGGCCCAGATCGACGCCCTGGCAACGCAGCTTACCGAAGCCCTCAACACATTCCAGTCGCAGGCCTACGGCTATATTGACGAAGGCCTCTACCTGAATGCCGGATGGAACTTTGATGAGGGCGCAGGCACCACCGCTACCGCCTTCTCCACGGTCAAACACGTGGCCACTTTCTATCGTGGCAATACCGTGATCCTCGGCAATGACGCAATGAGCCCGACCTGGGTAGCCGGTGTCAAGGGCGGCCACGCGGTGTACCTGAACAAGGGCGCCCACCTGGAGGTTCCCTACACCAACGGCTTCCTCCCAGCCAACCTGACCATCTCCGTGTGGATCAAGCCAGATGAACTGTATGAACACAACTACATCATCTCGCAGAACTACTGGAACGGTTATAAACTGCAAACACAGGGTGGCGGCAAGCCTTTCTTCACCTACAAGAAGGTGGATGGCGGGATTGTGGATGCCGACAACGAGACGGACAACTCCATTAAGACCGGTTTATGGAACCATTTGGTAGTCAGTGTGAACGGAGCTACCAAGGAGCTGAAGTTCTATGTCAACGGCACGCTCACGAAGACCTGGGACGAGTCGAGCAAGGGCATTGGGCCGCTCACTCAAACCCTGACCAGCCCTGATCCGCAGCCTTTCATCATCGGTTGCGTGGCCACGGATGCCGAACTGGCTGCCAATTTCATGGAGTGGACCAATGCTGACAACCTTGGCTACTTCAAGGGAGCCATCGATGAACTGAAGATTTACAATATCGCCCTGGCAGATGGTCAGGTGTCGAAGTTGTACAATGACGAAAAGCCTAATTGATAGTTTTGGTTAAGCAGTAGGTTTATGAAAAGGCAGGGCTCAACCAAACCTGATTTTACGGGGGGGGTTGAGCCTTCCTTTTTGTATCTTGGTAGAACAGATGATCAAACGTTTTAAGATACTTATCCCCTTGTTGCTCCTGACGCTGGGCGCCGGCGCACAGACGGGGCAATTGCCGGTGGCCCGGATTGACCGGATGCCCGATCTGCCGGCACCTCTTCTGATCCGCGACTGGGATTCGGTGGCCCGCTGTTATGACCGGTTCGTCTTCGACCTGGGCAAGAGCGGACAGTACCTGCCGCTGGCACGCTTGGGAACGCCCGGGCAGTTCAACTATTCCGAGAACATCCCCCTCTTCCTGGATACTTATGTCGGTGCAGTAAGCCACCCCAACCAGGCTGAGGCGATCAACATCCTTCCGGCTATCATCGGGGCGGGGCTGATTGGGATCAACAAGAGCGACCAGGATGGAATGAACTGGGCGGCCAAGGCGAGGGACTTCTTCAATCTGCGCAACGGGCAAATGGTTTATCTTAACAACTATTCGGCCCGATCGGGGAGCGATTGGTGGTATGACCTGATGCCCAACGTCTATTTTCACCAGTTGCGCTGGCTCTATCCCGATGCCGCGCCGGAGTTCAGTCAGCAGTTCATCACCGTGGCCGACCGTTGGCTCTGGGCCGTTCATCAGTTGGGTGGCGCTACAGCCCCCTGGCAGGTTCCCAATATGAACTATCGCGCATTCAACCTGGCCACCGGCCTGCCCCTGGCAACAGGCGTTCCTGAACCAGAATCGGCAGGCAGCATCGCCTGGTTGCTGTACAATACCTACCTGGAGACCAGTAATCACGATTATTTCCTTGGAGCCCAGCTCGCGCTGGATTTCCTCAGCGGCTGGTCTGCCAACCCTTCCTACGAACTCCAGCTGCCTTACGGAACCCTGGCTGCTGCCAGGATGAACGCCGTGGAGGGGACCGATTACCCGATTCAGAAATTCCTTGACTGGTGTTTCGATCGGGGGAATCTGCGCGGGTGGGGTGCCATTGTCGGGAATTGGGGTGGCTATGATGTGTCGGGGCTTATTGGTGAGGCTAATGACCAGGGCAATGATTACGCGTTCATTATGAATGGGTTTCAACAGGCTGCCGCCCTGGCGCCACTGCCAAAGTATGATAAGCGCTACGCCAGGGCCATTGCCAAATGGATACTCAACCTGGCCAACGCCAGCCGGCTCCTCTACTGGAATGCCCTGCCGGCCGGTTACCAGGATTCTTTTGAGTGGGCATCCCAATACGATCCGGAGGCCTGCATACCGTATGAGTCGATGAAGGAGATCAGGCAGGGGAGGTCACCTTTTGCCACCGGAGATGCCCTCAACGGAGGCTGGGCCGCCACCAACCTGTCGCTTTACAGCGGCTCGAGCGTGGGGTTTCTGGCGGCGGTCATCGACAGTACCCGCGTGCCGGAGATCCTGCGGATCGACCTGAACTGCACCGATTTTTACGGTGACGTGGATCTGGCTTCATTTCTGTACTTCAATCCCACCGACCGGGAACAGACGGTTGATTGCCCGGTTCCTCCCGGTCAGCACGGGGTCTATGAAGCCATCACCGAGACGCTCCTCGACCGGGAAGCCTCGGGTACCATTCCGGTACGAATCCCGTCCGGAGAGGTCAGGCTGATCCGTTTCTGGCCAGCAGGCTTGGATACGCTGACAATGGACAGCCGTCTGCTAGTGGGCCCTTATGTTCTTGATTATCATTATCGTTATAATTTCGACAAGGCTCTACGGGTTAAGGCACTGGTCCCAGAAAAGGATTCGGTGGCCATCAATTCAACCTTTCAGGTGTTTTGTCAGCCCGGCAATGCCGGAGCCGGTGAGGTCATTTTTGAGTGGTTTCTTAATGGTGAGCTGATCACGACCCAGGGCGGATCGGCGGCTTCCTTCACTGCGCCGGCCCTGCCTGCCGAGATGAGGGTCAGGTGCCAGGTCAGCCAATCGGAGCAGTCGGGCGAAGATTCGGTCCTGATTAGGGTCGTGGAGCGCCTGCCCGACCCTCCAGTCATCACCGGCATTGTTGCCGACCAGATTTACACGCCCACCTCGGGGGTGAATACGTTCACGGTACAGGTTGAGCCTGGCTGGGAGGGGGTGCTGGAGTATCGGTGGAACGCATCCATTGGGGTTCTCCAGGTGGCTGATCAATCAACGGTTACCTGGATAGCACCGCCTGTACCAACCGTTGCCCAATTATCGGTTGTGGTCACCAATCAGGACCGCCTGTCGGCCACTGCATCATTGGCAGCCCTGGTCAAGGATACCTTGCTGCCAACGGCCGATCCGCTCCTCTGGTACCCGTTCGATGAGGATGACCGCAACCAGGCGGCCGACCAGTATCACGCGGTGGCAACCGGCGTGACAAGGGCAGATGATCCGCGCGGAATGCCGCAGAGGGCTTACCGTTTTGCCTCGGGATCGGACCTGATCCACACTCCCAATCATCCGGGGCTTAATTTTACTGACGCCATTAGCTTAAGTTGTTGGCTGAAGTGCGAGCAATTCGGCTCGGAGCGATTTGTCTTATCGCACGGCTCCTGGCAGCAGCGCTACAAACTATCGGTCATTCCTGACGGCCGTCTGCGATGGACGGTCAAGACCGGCACCGGCGTGGCTGATCTTGATTCCCCTGATCCCATAGGATTGAATCGATGGTATCACGTGACCACTCTTTATACCGGCTATTCGATGGAACTATATCTGGACGGTGGTTTGGTGGCATTCCGGTCTTTTTCCGGGCCCATCCTCCAATCCGACAAGCCGTTAACGGTTGGGAGGATGGATGATATTGAAACACAGTACGGGTGGAGGGGAAGCATTGACGAGGTGCGTCTTTGGGACCGGGAGATCCCGGTTGGACAAATCCGGGGGCTGAAGGGACTTTGGATCGGGGGTGAACCTATTGACGGAGAGCTGATTGACCTGATTTATCCCAACCCTGCGAAAAACGGGTTCTTCGTCCGTTTTACCGGTGAGGCCTCGGATGCCCGTCTGACTCTATTTGATCTCAAGGGGAAGATTATCAGGGACATAGCCCTTTCCATCGATGAGTCTCCCCTATTTCTTGCCACCACCGACATTCAGTCGGGGCTTTACCTGCTTCGTCTCCTGTTGCCAGATGGCCGCCAGGCCGTAAGAAAGGTGCTGATCGCCAGGTAAGAATGCGCCATCCTTCTATCCAACTATCCAACTATCCAGCTATTTGACTATTTCCCAAAACCTTACGTTCCTCCGCTCATACGTATAGCTGATCAGGATACGGCCACCCCTGGCCACGATGATCGCCGGGTAGCTGTACTCGCCCTGCTCGCGGTTCTCCAGCTCCAGGAGATCCTGCCAGTGGGTGCCGTCGGCCGACCAGGCCAGGTTGAGGCGGTTGCGGCCGAGCCACCACTCCTGGCCGGCTGGAAGCGGATTATACACCAACAGGTGAGTTCCGTCTGACCGGGTTATCGCGTCGATCCCGGCGTTGGGATTGTCCAGCGGCAGTTTGGCAAAGGGCGACCAGGACCTCCCGCCATCTCCGGAGTCGGAAAAGAGCACCGCGTCGTGCTTGCTGCGGCAGAGGATTCTCAGGCTGTCGCCCGGCATCCGGATGATGGTGGGCTGGATGACCTGGAAATCGCCTTCAGGATCGACCGGAATCGATTGCCAGCGACCGGATGCCAGGTCAAGGATCTCCATCTGCACATACCATCGGTCGGCCGTTTCCACGCTGGAAGGGCAGAGCAGAAGTCCCCCGGCCAGTTCCACCGGCTTGCACCGGATGGGCCCCAGAATGCCCTCGGGCAACCGTAGCGGGGCCGACCAGTTCCGTCCATTGTCGATCGATCGTTTCATCATTCCGAACCATTCGCGCGGATTGGACCCGACTTTGTAAAACAGCAGCAACTCGTCCTGCGATGTCCGGAAGAGCACCGGATTCCAGCAGGGATAAACCAACGTATCATTGACCTGCCCATCGGCCAGGATAAACGGGTCCGACCAATTGTCACCGGTTCGAATCGTTCCCCAGATCTTTACATCGGGCGATCCTTCATAACTGCCGCCGAAAAAAGCCACTACCAAGCGGTCATCGCCCAGCTCGACCAGCGTAGAGGCGTGGCAGGCGATAAATGGCGGACCGGACAGGATCAGCTCCTGACGAACCACCTGGAATGCGGGTGGCTCTTTGGGCTTGATTTCCTGACCAATTCCGGGGAAGATGGCCAGAATGGCCAGGGTAAGGAGGGGCAACTGTCTGTTTGTCATCGAAATAACTTTTGAGGATCAGCTCCTCAATGCCATCTCAACGGCTTTGATGGCGTGGATGGTCGTGGTGTCGAATAGGGGAGTGGCGTGGTCGGCCTGTCTGACCAGAAGTGGGATCTCGGTACAACCCAGGATGATACCCCCGGCTCCTCGAGCAACCAGTTGATCGATCACCTTCCGGTAGGCTTGGCGGGATTCCTCCCGGATGATTCCGTGAACCAGCTCATCGTAAATGATTCGGTGAACCGTCTCCACACCGTCCGGATTGGGTGTCATTACCTGGATACCGTGCTTTTCAGTTAGGCGGCCCTTGTAGAACTCCTGTTCCATCGTGAAACGGGTGCCAAGCAGCGCCACCCGGCTGAGGCCTTGTTCAAGAATCTTCTCTGCTACGGCATCCACGATGTGCAGCATCGGGATTGAGATGCTTTGCTCGACATCATCGGCCATTTTATGCATTGTATTGGTGCAGATGACCAAAATGTCAGCCCCGCCGCGTTCCAGGCGATGCGCGGCATCCACCATCATCCGGGTCAGCGTTTGCCAGTCGCCCTGATGCTGAAGCTGTTCGATTTCAGCAAAATCGACCGAGTACATCAGGCAATCGCAAGAATGGTGACCGCCTAAAATTTCTTTTACCCGACGGTTGATTATGTCGTAGTAAACTGCTGAGGATTCCCAGCTCATTCCGCCGATCAGTCCGAGGGTTTTCATAATTACCGGATAATGATCAGTTTGGTCTGGTTCCCGTCGAGGAACCGACAGCCCTCGCTGGTAAACGCGGCGTTCTCCTCATAGCTGATCACCACGTCGGCGTTGTTCCATTCCGGCACCTTGCTGGTAGCGCTGAATTCGATGGCGTAGCAGGTGTTCAGGTGGAGCGGGTACTCCATTACTTTGGACATTTCCTCCGGTGCTGAACGGACGGGCCTGGTGTCGACCGATGTGCCGGCCGAATGACCGAAGAAGCCGATGGGGTGGGAGTAGAGCTGTGCCCTGAGGCCTGCCGATTCGGCCTTTTTTAGGGTGTTGGCGGCAATCTGGTGGCCGCTCAGCCCTTCCTTGTACTCGCCCATATACAGGTTGGCCAGCTTGACGGCATTGTCCAGTGCTTTCTGCAGACCCGCCGGTGCCTCGGTTTCTCCGATATGAAGGACATAGGCGTGCCATTGCATATCGGTGCAAAGTCGCAGATATTTCAGTCCGATATCGCAATGGAGCAGGTCGCCGCGCCGCACCACCTCCGGGTTTTCCCGATACCTTTCAGCCAGGCCGGGATGACGCTGGATGGTGATGTAGGGCTCAAACCAGGGCTCCACCCCGATGTCGATCATCCGTTGCCAGATCCACCAACTGATGTCTGCCGTGGTGGTCACATCGGGAATGATCACGCCATTGGAGAAGAATTCATAAATCAGGTCGTGGGCAATGCCACAAATAGCGCGATACATACCGAGTTCACCCGGACTTCGTGTTTCGATCCAGCCGATGGCAAGCTTCTCGGCCGACACCAGTCGGGTGGCATAGGCCGGACCGATGGCTTCCGTCAGGCGGTCGCGCAGGGAGGCGCTGAGCCCGTCGGCACTGCGATGGTCGCGTGACACATTGATCCCGATCTTCTTGGGATCCAGTCGTTTGATCAGTCCGTTCAGACACTCCATCTGGCTCTGGGAGCGA
>JAWOHI010000284.1:0-6660 GCA_046485255.1 Bacteroidales bacterium | reverse complement strand
TAGCCGGCGGGGCCGGATCCGATGACGATCGCCCGGTATTCCCTGTTTTCGCTCATCTGCAGTCATCTCCGTGGGGGAACGGGTGGCCCGGCGGACATCCGGGAGTTTTTCTGATCCCCGCATGGTGAGGCGGTGGTTCCAAAGCAGGAAGACCGTGATCAGGGTTACGCCTGTCAGGAGCGGCAGTTCTTTTCTTAGGATGCCGGAACTCACCGAGATGGGTTTTAACAGGGCGGTAATTCCCAGGATGAGGGCCAGGTTTGCTATATTGGAGCCATAGGCATTGCCCAGGGCGATCCCCGGGTTGCCCTGGGAGGCGGCCAGGGTGGACACGACCAGCTCGGGGGCCGAGGTGCCGAAGCCCACCACCATCATACCGATGAGCAGCGGGGGCATCCCCAGGTGGCCGGCTGTGGCTGCCGAGCCATCGACGAACCAGCCGGCGCTCCAGATCAGGAGGGCCAATCCAAGGACTACGGCAATCAGGGCAATCAAAAAGGTGCTCATCGGCTGTTGTTACGGGCGCGAAATTACTTATTTAGGTGGATTTGAGCGCTATTGCGGCAGCACGTAGTGAATCCCCGCGTCGGGACCCAGCGGCAATCCCAGCAGTAGCCAGGCCACCAGCAGGACCGCCCAGGCGAGGAAGAATATGATGGAATAGGGTACCATCGTGGCGATGATCGTCCCGATGCCCGCCTTGGGGTCATATTTCTGGATGAAAGCAATGATCAGGGCAAAGAAGCTCATCATCGGCGAGATGACGTTCGTGACGCTGTCGCCGATCCGGTAAACCACCTGCGACAGTTCGGGCGAGTAGCCCATAATCATAAACATCGGGATGAAGATGGGTGCCAGGATGGCCCATTTGGCCGAGGCGCTGCCCATCAGCATATTGATGGTAGCCGAGAGGATGATGAAGAGGATCATCAGCGGGATGAGGCCGATGTTGGCTGACATCAGGAGCCCGGCCCCCTTGACGGCCAGGATGATCCCCAGGTTGCTCCATTTGAAGTAGGCCACGAACTGGGCGGCGAAGAAGACCAGGACCAGGTAGGTGGCGAGCGTTTTCATCGAGGAGGCCATTCCATTGACCACATCCGAATCATTCTTGAAAGCCTTGGTGGTGAACCCGTAGGCGAGGCCCATAGCCCCGGCGGTGATGAAGAGCATCGCCACCACGCCGCGGATCAGCGGGGAGGTGAGGAGGCCGCCATCGGCGCCGCGGAAGAACCCATTGGCGGGGATGATCCCGATGAGGGTGACGGCCAGGATGACCAAAAAGGCTGCCAGGGCCATCAGCATACCTCTCTTTTCCAGGCGGGATAGCGGTTCAAATGATTCATTTTCAGATTTTTCGCCCTGATATTTACCCAATCGTGGCTCCACGATCCGTTCCGTGACGAAGGTTCCGGCGAAGGCGATGACGAAGGTGGAGGCCACCATAAAATAGTAGTTGGCCGTCGGGTTGACCACGTAGGCGGGGTCGAGGATCCGGGCCGCCTCCTGGGAAAGGCCGGCCAGGAGGGGATCGATGGTCCCCAGGGCCAGGTTGGCGCTGAAGCCACCCGATACGCCCGCGAAGGCAGCGGCCATTCCGGTGATCGGGTGCCGGCCCACGGCCAGGAAGATCACCCCGGCCAGGGGGATCAGGAGCACGTAGCCCACGTCGGAGGCCATATTCGAAACGATTCCCGCGAAGACGATCACGAAGGTGAGCAGGTGCCGGGGGGCGCTCAGGACCAGCAGCCGGATGGCGGCGTTGATCAGTCCGCTCTGCTCGGCGATGCCGATGCCCAGCATCGCCACCAGCACAATGCCCAGGGGCGCGAAGCCGGTAAAGTTATCGACCATCTCGAGCAGGATCCGGTGGATCCCGTCGTGCGACAGGAGGTTGACCGGCCTGACTGCCTCGCCGGTTCCCGGGTGAATGGCCTCCCATCCGAGCGCACTGCCCAAAGCGGAGAGCAGCAGCGCCAGAATGGCGAAACTCGCAAACAGGGTGGCCGGGTGTGGCAGCAGGTTGCCAATCCGCTCGGTCCAGTTCAACATTCCCTGCAACAACCCACCGCCCTTTTTCCCTTTACGCATAGTCCTGATCTGTATGGTGCGCGGCTAAAATAGGTGGTTGGGAGCTGAAAAGCAAATGAAAGCGGACGGCCAGCCAATAGGCTGGTAAATAATAAGGTTAGCTTCCGGTGATCTGGAACGCCTGGAGTACGTTTCCGTGGCGCACATAGAGTAATCCCTTGTGGATCACCGGGTGGGCGAAATGCTCCTTTTGCCCCTTGGTGATCCGGAACTTGCTAACCACTTCCATATTGGGGCCATCGGGTTTGATGAGCATCACTTCGCCGCGGAAATTGTAGTAGTAGAGCATTCCGCCGGCCGAGATGACGGCGCCGGTAGCGGTTTTGATCTCGGTGCCGGATTCGCCGGTTTGGGCATTGAGGCTCCTGAAAGCCGGCTTGATCACGCCGCAACCGTACATCCAGTCGCCGAGCTTGATGAATCCGCCCATATAGCTGTCGAAATCCCTGTTACGCCAGACCTCCCGGATCTCGCGGCCATCGGGCGACAAGGCCAGCTTGACAGCGCAGTTGCCGTCCCCTTCGACATAGTAGATAAAACCATCCTCGTAAAGAACGGTATTGGAGTGGGTATCGCCGTTTCCGGGTTTCCGTTCGGCGACAGGGATGTTGTCCTGTTCGTGTGACCAGAGCATCTCGCCGGATTGGGTATCGAGGCCGAGCATCGCATAGGCGGAGAAAGTGACGAGGATGGATCGTTCGGGGAGGGTGATGATTTTGGGTTGGTTATAGGCGGATCGCTCCCCTTTGCCGGGGTTGCTCCAGATCGGCTCCCCCGTGAATCGATTCAGGGCCACCACGTTGTGCACCGGTCCGCCCGGGGTGCAGAACATCCGGTTCCCTTCGATGGCCACGGCTTCGGAGTAACCGAACAGGGGAAATTCACCGCCCAGGTCGTTGACCATATCGATTGACCAAATCTTCTCGCCGGTATGGCGGTTAAAGCAATGGATGGTTCCCATTCCGGAGGTGACATAGACCTCATCGCCGGCGATGGTGGGGGCGCAACGCGATCCGTTATAGTTCTTGACCCATTCGTGTCCGAAATCTTTCTTCCACAAGAAGTTGCCATCGTGATCAAACACCATCAGCCAGGCCAGGCTATCCGTTTCGCCCATAATATACATCTTGTTATCGGGGGTAAAGACCGGTGATCCGTAGCCGTTTCCCACTCCCTCATATTCCCACACCAGGTCCGGGCCAGCTTCGGGCCATTCGGTGAGCAGGTTTGAGTCGTGATAGATGCCCAGGCGGTCGGTGCCGCGCCACTCGTGGATCGGGGCATCCTGGCCGTGGAGGGGCAGGGTGGCGATCAGGAGGGTCAGTACGCAGGTGTTCTTGATCAGTTTGTGCATTGGTTTTGATCCGATTAAAAAATTGAAGCCCTGAAGGTATCAACAAATCGGGAACTTCAGGCGGGACACGTTGAAAATCTTTATGAGCCGCTCGCAAAATCATACACATAATGGTTAAGGGAATGGAACCGTCACAATACTTAAAAAGGTATTTTTCCTGCTTAATCTTCTGAAGAATGAGGCAACCACATTTTTTACTTTTGCTCGCAGGAATTCTGGCAATAACAGAAATACAGGCCCAGAACGGACTTCACGGATACATCGCCAGCTATCCCGCCCAGGCCCCTTTAACCTACGTAGAAGGATATGGATTCTATTCGGCCATCTGGCCCTTGGTAAGCAAGCCAGTTGCAAACTTCCAGATTGGGTTGCCCTCCACCTGGATAATTCCAGACAATTCAGATAACAGTACCGTTCCTCTCTGTCCGGTTGGAACGGTGGCGAGAGACAACTGGCCGGAAAGAGGCCCAACTTACAGTAGCGTTTTTCAAACAGTTGAAGGTGGACCGGGTTATTGGGCAGGCAACAGGTTTCATTACGGCCCACCTAAATTCAAAATGAACTCAACGCCAAACTGTTATACTCAGGAAATCTCCACACCAGGCTGGCAATTTTTCTGGAGCGACAACCCATTGCCAGACAGTGTCCTGGGCATTGCCCAAATATCAAACCGTATACTTATCCCCCCGGATGGGATGACTTTTCAGGGTAATCCCAATGGCGAACTTCTGGGTATCAGCTATATGTCACTACCTCTTACCACTGCCTACACTGACGATTATCCGGTAGGCGAGAAAAGCTGGACGCTCTTTTTAAATGCTCAGAATTTCAAGGGTCCACTGGCCTATTATCTCCCGGAAACGTGGGCTAAAATCTCAAAGGACTATCCTTTCGATCATGGCCGGGGGCTCGATTCCCGCTCTTCAGAAAGAAACCTGGCCGGTGGAACGATGGAGTTCAACACCGTGCCGATAATGAGTGCATACGATGCCGACCAAAATCGTTTCCATAAAATTCCGCGTCTGCAATTTCCGGTCGATAGCTTAAACCGAACCATCCTGTCAAAAGACGTCACATTCTATAGCAAGAGAGCAAAATACAATGAGGTTCTCGAATGGAGAAACGGCGGCGAGGCCCCTTCAGGCGCTTTCAATACCATTGGCACTTACAAGCCTGCAATGCGTACCTATCCGGTCACCTACGCCCAGGACGGGAAAACCGTAGTGGGAATTAACGAAGTTGCTACGCCGACTGTTTTCCAGGGCAATGCATTTGGCCTGAAATGGACAGGCAATGTTTCAGATGGCATGGGATATTTTCCACAGTACTTTATAGATTCGGCCAATTTAAGAGTTGCCATACCCGATGCAGAGGTGCCGGTTTCCACCGGCCTCCTCGAAAGGCAATTCAATTCCCCTTCCGAGAACCCTAAACCCTATCACGCAGATTTAAAGGGTGCCTGGAGAAATCCGGGCCCGGTGGCAGGGCCATTCGTTGCTTATCTGAGTGATCATTCAGAGGTTACGTATTTTTGGTATCGATTCATTGATCAGCCTGTTTTTCAGCAATTTAACTGGACGCAAGGTAAGAAGGACAGCCTGCAGCTTTTAATTGAAGAGATGCACAAAAACTGGTTGATCGACCAAGAATATATGAAAGCCCCATCGAGTGGTCATCTGGTGGCATTTGACCAGGCACTTTTTGTCACACCACCTCCAGAGTATTCCTGCGGATATGTTCCGATTGTGGTACGCCAGGAAAAATCAGAGGTGAATTCAACAGCTAATAATGCCTTCAACCGGTTTCCTGTTCTTGAAGTGTATCCGAATCCGGCATCGCATTCTTTGAACATTTTGTTGCAGACCGTTCCCGGCGCTGATTCGAAACTTCAGTTGGTGGATTTGACCGGGAAAATACTTCAAACGATCAATCTGCAGAAAATGAGTGAGATACTGAATATCAGTTCTTTGTCAAATGGCATTTACATCCTGAATTATACCGCTGGAGTTTATTCCGAAATGATTAAGTTTATTAAGACAGAATGAGGCAAAATCAATTTCAACTTCACGTTAAGGCCTGGAAAGACGACACCCCTTCAGAGACAGATAAGACAAACAGTAAGACATGTTTATAAGATACCTAATCACATTGAGCATCCTGACAGCCGGTTGCTCAAATCCGCAGCTGCCGGATGCCAAATCTGGCCGAAGCGCGAAGAGCATCGAAATTGTTCAGGATGAATTCGTCAATCCGCCGGGGTCTTACCGACCGGGCGCATTCTGGTGCTGGCTGAATGGCAATATGACCAAAACCTCGATTACCAGGGATCTGGAGGCTATGAAATCCAAGGGAATGAACCGGGCGGAAATTTGGGACGTGGCGGCGATAAGGAATCCATCGTTCATTCCGGCCGGGGGGGCATTTTTGGGAGACGAATCGGTTAGCCTGATCAAGCATTCGATATCCGAAGGGAAAAGATTAGGAATGAGCATCGGCATCGTAGCGTCAAGCGGGTGGAATGCCGGAGGATCCTGGGTTACGCCCGATTGGGCGTCGAAAAACCTCTTTTTCTCGAAAGTTGAGGTAGCGGGTCCACGGCTGCTCTCAATTGATCTTCCATTTCCAAAATTCCCGGAGGGTTGTCCGATGAAGGACAATAATACCCCGGTCTTTTACAGGGATGTCGCAGTAATTGCTGTCCCGTTCAGCGCAGACAGTATCATTGATAACGTCACCCAGGTTGTGAGTCTGACCCCGTTTTTCAATGATGGAAAACTGAAATGGAAAGTTCCTGAAGGAAAGTGGGTTATATTACGATTCGTCTGTTCAAACAATGGTCAGCAGTTGATCGTTCCTTCGCCTAATTCAAATGGCCTGTTTATCGATTTTTTTGATCCGCAGGCTACCATCAGGCATTTAAAATACTTCATGGACCGTCTTGGGGTAACCCCCGAAAATTCCTCCGAGGCTGGTCTCGCTTATTTTGAATTCGACAGCATGGAGCTTGCCGAAGGTATTCCGTGGACCGATTCATTTCCTTCCATTTTCCTGGCGAGACAGGGTTATGAAATAGAGAAATATCTGCCTGTACTGGCCGGATGGGACATCAGGAGCAGTACGGAGCGGTTCCGTTATGATTTCAACCAGACCGTCAGCGATCAGCTTATTTACAGTCATTACCAGACAGGCACTGAATTCCTCAAGAAATATGATGC
>JAWOHI010000281.1:0-3578 GCA_046485255.1 Bacteroidales bacterium | reverse complement strand
CCAGGATACCAAGGAAGGTCAGCTGAATGGAACCCAGGAAATAGATGCTCAGCAAGGTTGACGACCAGCCAATGATGGCAAAACCGGCAGCTTTGGCCACCAGGGTGTAGAGGCCGGCCAGGAAGAAGACCACGATCCCGGCCAGGCCCAGGAACAGGCAGAGCCTGATCGGCAGGCGGGAGAAGGAGAAGATGGCATCTGAGCTGAGGGCGAGCAGGTCGGAAAAGCGCATCTTCGACTGGCCGGAATAGCGCTCATCCCGGTTATAGACGACGTGCTCCTGCCTGAAACCGATAAAACGACGAAGGCCTGGCAGGTAGCGGGTAGTTTCGGAAAACTTGAGAAGGGCATCCAGTGCCGCCCGGTTCAGGAGGGAGAAATTGCCCACGTTCTCGATATCCGGAAAACCGCTGATACGCTTGAAACTTTTGTGAAACAGGAGCTTGGGCCATTTGCTTCCCGCCTTGCCGGTCTTGTTGACCCGCTTGCCATACACCACGTCATAATCACCAGAAGTTATTTTCCGGTACATCTCGCCGATCACCTCCGGGGGGTCTTGCAAGTCGCCGTCCATCATCGCCACGTAGCGGCCCGAGGCAAAGGTGAGTCCCGCGGTAAAGGCCGCCTGGTGGCCGAAATTCCTGGAGAGTTCGATCACCTTGATCCGGGGCTCCGCCAAGCGGAGCTCCAGGAGCCGCGACAGGGTTCCGTCGCGGCTCCCGTCGTCCACAAAGAGAATTTCAAAATCATCGGTGATGGAAGATAAAGCGGCAACCGACCGGCGGACCAACTCATCCACCAGCTCCACTTCATTGTACAACGGTATGACCAACGATAACTCCATAATCCCCTTATTTCCCTGTGCCCCTTACAACCCTACCCAACCATTCCCTCTCCTATCCGACTCCACCACGGCCTCGATAAACAACATTCCGCGCACCCCGTCGTCGATACCCGGGAACTGCCCTGGTACTGTTTGTTCGCCGCGGATGGCCTTGGCAGCCCCTTTGTAGAGGTTTCCGAAGGCTTCGTAGATCCCCTCGGGGTGACCGGGGGGCAATGCGTGGCTCTCCTGGGCGAATGGGGTGAGATAACCGTAGCCCGGCTTGATCACTTCGTAGGGGGCCCCCTCGTGGAACATTTTCAGCTCGTTGGGGTTCTCCTGCTCCCAGTGGAAGCCGCCCTTGGTGCCATAAACGCTGATTTGCAAGTTGTTCTCCTCCCCGGTGGCGATCTGGGAGGAGCGGATCACGCCGGTCAGGTTTTCATCGAATTTCAGCAGGACGTTTCCATCCAGGTCGAGCGGATTTTCAGGCTTGAGTCGGTTAAGAACGGCCAGCACTTTCTTGACTCTCAACCCGGTAGTATATTCGATCATATTGAATGCGTGCACGCCGATGTCGCCCATGCAGGAGCTGATCCCGGCCACCTTGGGGTCGAGGCGCCAGACGGCGAGCTTGGCTTCACCCCCGTGGATGATCGGGTTGATCCATCCCTGGAGGTACTGGGCCTCAACACGTTGCATATCCCCGATCGCTCCGGCCTCGATCCTCCGCCTCATTTCCCTGACCATCGGGTAGCCGGTATAGGTGTGGGTCAGGGCAAAGACCAGGTTTTTCTCCTCCACGATCTGCCTGAGCTCGATGGCTTCGGCTGAGGTGAGGGTGACCGGTTTTTCGCAGATGACGTGAAAGCCATTGATCAGCAGCTTCTTGGCGTGTTCAAAATGGAGGAAGTTGGGGGTCACGATGGAGACCGCCTGAATCCGTGCGGTCACGGGCATCCCTTTTTCCCCTTTGATGAACGAATCGATGTCGGGATAAACCCGCCGGGGATCGAGATCCTCCTCAGCAGCGAACTCCAGCGCCCGCTGGTAATCCACGTCAAAAACACCCCCAAGCAGCTCATAGGCGTTGGCAATTTTGGCGGCGATCCTATGTGCTCCCCCGATAAAGGCGCCCTTGCCGCCACCGATCATGCCCCAGCGAATTTTTTTCATATCGAATCAGGTTAGAGGTTAGGCGGTTTTTACCTTTTTCCGCCTCATCGTCGTGAAAACGATGGCGAAGATGACGATCAGGATAGCCGGCAGGACGGCGGTATACCGGAGGATATCCTGTCCGGAGGAACCCATATCGGTAAACCATCCTGAGATAGGCAGGAAGATGGAGGTGGAGAGCATCCCGGCTCCGCCGAAGATGGAGAGGCCCAGTGCGCCGCTTTCCGGGATATTTTCGGAAACGAAGCCCAGCATTGTGGGCCAGAAGAAACAGATCCCGATGGCAAAGACCGCGGCAGCCAGGAAGGTGAGGGCTCCCCCGCTGACATAGCTGAGCAGCAGCAGTCCGATCATTGAAACAATGGCCGAGAAGAAGAGCATCCCGGTGGTGTTGATCCGGTGAACGATCGGGCCTGCGAAGCCCCGGCCGACGGCCATGATGCCGTTGATGAAGGCCAGGACCAGGATCGGGGCGACACCGGTGCCCTCAAGCAGTGAACTGATGCGCTGCCCGGTGGTGAGCTCGGTGGCTGCGCTGAGCAGCATACAGAAGAGCATTATCAGAAAAAGTGGCTTCAGGATCGCCTTCCACATTGCTCCATAAGAGACCCCCATCTCCACCCGTTCGGTTTTCGGAAATTTCTGCCCGACCATCAGCACGCCGTAGATCACCAGCGGAACGACCAGGGTGGCTACCAGGAACGGCCAGTCCATCTGGAGGACGTCCATCATCAGGTAGGCCAGGACGCTGCCTATCACGATACCCCCGGGGAACCACACGTGAAACCGGTTGAGCATCTTGGTTTTGGCATTCGGAAAGATGGAAGCGACCAGCGGGTTGCACCCGGCTTCGATGCTGCCGTTGCCCACGCCAATGAAAAGCGTACCAATGAAAAGCGTCCAGAAATCCCTGGCGAAGATGGTGACCACGATACCGATCAGGTGAAGAAAAAAGGCGATTCGCACGAACCGCTTCATACCGATCACGTCAACCAACGGCCCCCCGATGAACTGGGCCAGGGTAAAACCCCAGAAGGCAGGAGCCATCGCGATGGCGAGGTTTTTCGCACTTAGACGGAATCCCTCTTCCCAAACCAGCTCGAGCCTGGCGCGGATTGCGAAAGTCATCGCGGTGACGATAAGCGCAATGCAGCTCATCCAGAAGAGCCGCTGAGCATTGATCTGTTTTTCTGTCATTTTGATTTTGTTTAGTATGTGATCCTAAAAATAGATATTTTTGGTTTATTCACTTTAATGATTCAATTCTATGGGACGTCCTGTAACTCTGTTCACCGGCCAGTGGGCCGATCTGCCTTTTGAAGAATTATGCGGGAAAGTATCCGGTTTCGGTTATGACGGGCTGGAGTTGGCCTGCTGGGGAGACCATTTTGAAGTGCCAATGGCCGATCAGGCCTACTGTGATGGGCGCCGGGAGATCCTCTCCCGCTACGGCCTCAACACGTGGGCAATATCGAATCACCTCGTTGGCCAGGCGGTTTGCGACCGCATCGACTCCCGCCACCGGTCGATCCTGCCCGATCACGTTTGGGGAGACGGGGATCCCGAGGGGGTGAGGCAG
>JAWOHI010000194.1:0-3683 GCA_046485255.1 Bacteroidales bacterium | reverse complement strand
CGCCGAAGGAGGGAACGGGGGGCCGGGGGGCACAGGGGCAGGGGGGCAGGGGGGCACAGGGGCACAGGGGATTACGGGGAGAGGTGTTTGGAGAGGTAGTGGTTGAGGAGGGCGAAGGCCCAGAACAGGATGATCGAAGCAGAGAGGATAAAGATCAGGGTGTCGGGGAGGGTGATATCGGGGATCCGGATGGAAGAGACCAGGTCGTTAATCCAGCTGCTCAAACTCTTGGAAAAATCATTGACCGTTGCTGTATTCCCCTTATTTTCAATTAGTTCGAATGATTTCCTTTCGGCTATTAACGACACAACCAGGCAAGCGGCCAGAATGGCCGGGATGCCGATCTTCAGCCACAGGGGAGGCCGGTAGGGTTTGGCCGGCTGATGCGCGGGCAACTGCCCGATTCGCCCCATAATGCTGTCCATCAGGTTGGTAGGTGGCCCGATTGGCTCCTCGTTCCTTATCAGGTCAGCGAGTAAACGCTCCTTCAGCCTCTTTCGGTTGGTTAGTTCATCTGCCATAATTCAATTTCCTCTTTTAGAACAGATTGGAGGGTCCTGAGCATCTTCTGCCTGGCCCGGAAGAGCCTGACCTTGACGTTGGACCTGGAAAGGCCGGTCATCAGCGATAACTCTTCCACGGAGGCTTCTTCCCGGTAGAACTGGTCGATCAGGAATGTTTCCTCCGGGGTTAATGTGCTTCGCGCAGCCTGCAGCAGCCTCCTTGTATCGTCCATGTTCAGCGAATCAGGTCCGGCATTGAAGATTTGCGGGTTGCTGGCTTGAAGGTCTTCCTGATTCAACGGTTTCCACCTGTCTCTTTTCCGGATATTGGAGATGCAGGTGTGGTAAACGATCCGATAGAACCAGGTGGAGAACCTGGAGTCGAGCCGGAAGCTTCCAAGTGCCTCAAATGCCTTGATGAAAGCTTCCTGGGTGCAGTCGCGCGCATCTTCCTTGTTGCCAAGCATATGATAACAAAGATGGTAGGCCCGGGCCTGGTAGGTGGAAACCAACTCGGCAAACCTGTCCGAATGGCCCTGAAGTACCTGCCGGATGCATTCGATCTCCCGGTTCTGATCCATATGCTTTAGACGCAGGGCGGCGGCCGATGGTTACATTTGTAACCGGGTGGCCATTAATGCGTCAAAATAGTAAATCAAATACGAATCATTATGTGGGTAATCGTTTTAGTAGCCTTATTCGCCTCCGTTTTCGGAGTGTTCTATCTTCATTTCACCACCCGTCACCGCGAACGAATGGGGCTGATCGAAAAGGGAGCCGACGCTTCTTTGCTAACCGTAACGCGTGAACCGAGAGCACCACGCTCAAGAAATTCCTCCATGCGCTTTTCTCTAAAAGCTGGGATGCTGATCATCGGAACGGGCCTGGGCCTGATTCTCTCCTTCCTGTTATTTGAATGGGCAAGGGAATTGGCGGAGCACTCTTCATCCGGTATCATCTCCCTGATGGTCATAGGGATCATTTTTATTTTCGGGGGATTGGGCCTGGTTTCGGGCTATTACCTGGGCCGGGTGCTTGACAGGAAGGATTACGGGAAGTAGTGTTCCCGGCAGACTGTTTAAAGGGCTGTACTGTAGAGGTACGGCCCTTTTTTTAACAACTTTTAACAAGTTAAATCATTAAACTTGTCCGCTCTAAAACCATCAAACAGCTAAACAAATAAACACGTGGAAATCCGAATCGAGAATCTAGACAAGATTTACAAAAACGGTAACAAAGCCCTTTCGGATATTAACCTGATCATCGAGGACGGGATGTTCGGCCTGCTGGGACCCAACGGAGCCGGAAAGTCCACCCTGATGCGCATCCTGGTGACCCTGATGAAGCCGACCAACGGCAAGGTGCTGGTTAACGGGATGGATCTTCAGAAACACCGCAAGGAGGTCAGGACGTTACTGGGCTATCTTCCTCAGGACTTTAGGTTCTTTGCCAAATACCGGACCTGGGAGTTCCTGGATTACTCGGCCCGCCTGGCCGGCCTGAAAAACAGGGCACAAAGGAACCGGGAGGTGGAACAGATGCTTGAGCAGGTGGGGCTTTTTGAGGCCCGTGACCGCCGGGCCAGCCGCCTGTCGGGCGGGATGAAGCGAAGGCTCGGGATCGCCCAGGCTCTAATCGGAGACCCGAAGATCCTGATCGTCGATGAGCCGACCACCGGACTTGACCCCGACGAGCGGATCCGTTTCCGGAATATCCTCTCCAAAATGACTGAAAGGGAGATGATCATCATCCTCTCGACCCACATTGTCGGCGACATCTCCAGTACCTGTCGGAGTATGGCCCTTCTTGAAAAGGGCAAGATGGTGTTCGAGGGGCCTCCGGATGAACTAATCGCCCGCTCGAGGGGACACGTATTCCAGCTGACCGTCTCCAATCGGGAGTTTGAGGACATCAAGGAAAAATACAATGTCATCTCAACCATTCCTTCCGTCGACGGCTGGGATATCCAGGTTGTCGCCGATCACATTGATGACCTGCCCTCCGTGCCCATCGAACCCAACCTGGAGCACGCCTACGTTTATTTTATGGAACTGGTGCTGAACAAGAATCAAGAACTCTATTAACCTATGAAAACAATACGAACCATCCTGACCATAGCCTGGTTTGAAATGTTGATCCTGTTCAGGAGCTGGTTTTTCCGGATCTTCAGCGGGCTCGTCCTGTTGTTTCTCTTTGCAATGAACCTCGCGATGCTGGGAGAGACCTCGGGCAACTGGGCAGTGAAAAGCATCGCTTCGAACATTCCCTATTACAATATCCTCTTCCTGAGCATCAGCCAGACCTTCATCGCGATGTTCCTGGCGTTGGATTTCCTCAAGCGGGATAAGAAGCTGGATACCTCCGAAGTGATCTACACCCGCTCAATGACCAACTGGTCCTATGTGTGGGGCAAAACTTTCGGCATCCTCGCGGTCTTCCTGGTCCTGACCCTGCTGGTCCTGACCCTGGCGCTCATCCTGAACCTGGTGATGCAGGATATCGCGGTCGACTGGCTGGCGTACATCTATTACCCGCTGTTGATCACCATACCATCCCTTATATTCGTGCTCGGCCTCTCCTTCCTGGTTATGTCGCTTGTCAAGAACCAGGCCATTGCCCTGGTTATCCTGCTGGGCTATACCGGGCTGATCCTCTTTTTCGGCAAGGACCGGGGCGATTATGTCTTTGATTTCATCGGATCCCTGCTGCCGATGGTGCACTCCGACCTGATCGGCTTTGGGTTTGAGTGGAGACTGTTGCTCCAGCGGCTGATTTACCTGGTTCTGGGGCTCTCCTTCATTTCTGCGAGCATCCTGCTGCTCAAGCGCCTGCCCCAGTCGCGCTTCCTCTCCGCCGCCGCCTGGATGATGACCATCTCCTTTGCCGTCATTGCTGCCGGGGGAATCTTCTATTACTCCTCCACTGCCAAAGGCGATCAGGAATACCGGGCCGAATTGATCGCCCTCAACGATCAGCACGATAACATTGCGGTTCTGTCGCTCGGCCACTGCGACCTGTCGATCGACCATAAGGGCCGGGAGCTGAGCATCAGTGCGAATATGGAACTGTCCAACCCTTCAGCCAATCCGGTCGAAAGGACGGTGATCAACCTGAACCCGGGATTTAAGGTCACCACCCTGGAGGTAGAAGGTAAGAAACCCGACTATGAGCAAAAGGAAC
>JAWOHI010000124.1:0-6952 GCA_046485255.1 Bacteroidales bacterium | reverse complement strand
GGATCCGCGCTGAACCTGCTCTTCAAGCTTAAAAGGCAGCAGTTGGCGTACCCGAGGATCTATAACGAACCGGAGGCCGGCAGGGTAAAACCGTCCCTTCTGGTTATTGGTGATCCGAGTTTTGACCTGATTAATGACTTGGACCTGGCGAACGTCTTCTCTTCCTATGATTTTCTTTCATTCAGCGGTTCAGGAGGCACTGATTCCACAGACCTTCGCTTCGCAGCGCTGGGCGCCGACATTCTCCGGGTGATAGAGGAGAAGCAGGCGGTGATCCTCCTGTGCAGCGAGGAAAACCTGGACAACCTCGGCTGGGGGTTCATCCGCGGGGCCTATGAGGTGTTACACGAGCGACACCTGCAGGCGGAAGTGGAAAACCTGGCCACCTACATCAGGTCCGATCAAACCTGGATGAGGCATATCCGGGAGAAGGCCCGGGAGTGGGGCCTGCCGGTGGATTCGGTAGTGATGATCGATGCCAACTGGGGCGTTCGCGAAAACCGGTAAAAACTGGTTGTCAAGGCCTTGGTCAACTGCACGGTTTTTCGATGAAGATATCCCGGGGATAAATTTTGATATCGGATCAAGATTCCTATTTTTGGCCCAAACACCCGGTTATGGAACTATTCAGCATCAATATCTCCTCTTTCAAGGCTGACGGGGGCGCGATGTTCGGCGTTGTGCCCAAGGCGATCTGGTCGAAGTACTTCAAGGCCGACGAGCACAATCTCATCCGGATCATCCTCCGATCGCTGGTCATCCGCACCGGCGGCAGGATCATCCTGATCGACGTCGGGATCGGCGACAAGCAGAATGAGGATTTCTTGCAATACCTGTACATTCAGGAGGGCGATGGCCTGGTGGACGGACTGGCGAAGTGTGGTATCCGGCCGGAGGAGGTTACGGATGTCATTCTCACCCACCTCCATTTCGACCACTGCGGCGGCGGGATCACCTATGGCTGGAACCGGGTGCCGGTGGCTGTTTTCCCGAATGCCACCTACTGGACCACCGAGCGACAGTGGCAGAACGCGATGGACCCCAACCCGAGGGAAGCCGATGCCTACCTCAGTGAGAACCTGCTCCCGATGCAGGAGCTCGGGCTGCTTGATTTCGTAGAGAAACCGGGCCCCTTCTGCCCCGGGGTCGAATTGCGGATGGCACACGGCCACACGCCGGGCCAACTGATCCCCATAATCCGCTATGGGGAGAAAACACTGGTGTTCGGGGCCGACCTGATCCCAACCCACGGCCATATCCCGGTCAAATACAATATGGCCTACGACCTGGAAGTGGTTCGCACGATGAGGGAAAAGGAGGAGTTCCTGCGCGAGATTGTTGACAACGATTATGTGCTGATGTTTCAGCACGATACGGAAGTTGAGTGCTGCCGGGTCAAGAGGACCGAAAGGGGGGGCTACCGGATGGCCGAAACCTTGACCCTCAAGGAGTTCACCGGCCAAGCCTGATCAGTCTGCGTCAGTTTAGCGGCACCTGGAATTCGGCTTCCCGCACCTTCACGTCGTGCTCAAAAATGACCTCCTTGATGCGCCGCCCGTTCGCGTCATAGAAGACCCAGGTCCCGTGCAACTTGCCCATCGAATAGGTGCCCTCGTAATACTTGTATCCGTTTTCCCTCCAAACGGTTGACTTCCCATCCCTCAGGTCGTTCCGGAAATTATTCTCGCTCTGCCTTTTGCCATTCTCAAACCAGAAAGTCCAGGTTCCTTCCTTCCTGCCATTCTTAAAATGGCCTTCCATCTCCTTGTTCCCTGTTTGAAAATACCTTGTTTCCATCACCTTGTCCCTTTTTTCACCGGCAGTGGCATAGGAGAACACCTTTTTTGGCTGACCACCCGGCCAGGTTTCCGCCACCTCCTGCTGCATTTTCTTGTTGCAGGAAGGCAGGAATGCATAAATAATCAGGAGAAGCCAGATTCTTGATTTCATCAGTGGATCATTGTTGCGCCGTAAAAATAGGAAAATTAAGCGCCTGCGAATGACTCTGGTCAATTCTTAAAAAAAGTTAAACCGGTTATTGGTCGGCATACATTTTCTAACTTGATCCGGTTTAAACCTGAAAACGAACACCATGAAAAAACTTCGCAATTTCCTGATCATCGGGATCGTATCGATGATGGCCGGCACGGCTGCGATGGCCCAGTTTACGCCTCATTACCAGTGGACGCTGCTGGAC
This sequence comes from Bacteroidales bacterium, assembly GCA_046485255.1. Taxonomy (GTDB): domain Bacteria; phylum Bacteroidota; class Bacteroidia; order Bacteroidales; family UBA12481; genus UBA12481. Next base: position 4,755 of record JAWOHI010000124.1, on the reverse strand, counting down.
CAGCGGTCGATGGATTATATCATCGGGGAATCATCGGGCGAGACGGCCCTTGCTCACGCCATTGAAATGGGTGGCTACACCCGCAATCGCTTGTCGGATGAGTATGCCACGATCCTCTGGGAATCGAAATACGTGATGGACAAGCTCAAGGAGTACGGGATCCGCAATGCCCAGCTGGAGCGGTTCGGGGAGATGCGTCCCACGTGGGACGGGGTCCGCGGGGAGTTGTGGGAGGTATCGCCCGGCTTGAAAAAGCTGGCGGATTATGATGACCAGGTGGCTATGCTGGTCAGCGGAAGCCAGAATGCCGATGTGGAGGCCGAACTGCTCTGGGTAGGCGACGGACGGCCAAACGAGGTCGACACCCTGGCGGTTTCCGGCAAGATCGTGGTCACGTACGCCTCCCCATCGCAGGTCCAGAACCTGATCACCCGCCACGGTGCGGTCGGGATATTGTCGTTCAGTTCACCCCGCCCCCTGGCGGATCCCATACAGATGCCCTACTCGAGCCTTGGAGGCCGCCGGGGTGGGGATTCGAATGGATTTGCCTTCCAGATGCCCCCCAGGGAGGGTTACTTTCTCCGCGACCGTCTGTTGCGCGGGGAGAAGATCCGGGTTCACGCCCTGGTGGAGGTTGCGATGGAAAGCGTTGATCTTCAGGTGCCCACCTGTGTCATCGAGGGAACCGATCCCAACGCCGGCGAAGTGATCTTCTCGGCTCATATCTTCGAGGGCTTGATCAAACAGGGCGCCAATGACAACATTTCGGGGGCGGCCGCCCTGCTGGAGATGGCTCGAATGCTGAACACGATGTTCAACGACGGACGGCTGGCCAGGCCCGCAAGGAATATCCGTTTCATCTGGGTTCCCGAATTTTCGGGCACCGGTCCGTGGGTCAACGCCCATAAGGATATAATGGAGAAGACCCTCTGCAACATCAACCTCGATATGGTCGGGATCCTGCTGAGCCAGAGCCAGTCGTTCTTCAACCTCGAACGGACCACCTTCGGCAACCCGCATTACATCAATGACGTGATGGAGAATTATTACCGCTATGTGGGTGAAACCAACCGGACCAGCCTGGTCCTGTCTGGCCGCTCGGGTTACCTCAACCGGATCGTTGCCCCGTCGGGGTCGGACGAGCCCTTCTATTACGCCATCGAGGCCCATTACGGGGCATCTGATCACGAGGTATTCAATGATTGGGCCGTCGGGGTTCCGGGCATCATGATGATCACCTGGCCCGACCTCTACTACCACACCTCCCAGGACCTTGCCAACAAACTGGATCCCACGCAATTAAAGAGATGCTGCGTCATCGGGGCTGCCGGAGCCTACACGATTGCCTCAGCCGGTCCCGAGATGGCACGAAAGATCGCCGGCGAAACGGCCGCCAATGCCATCCGCAGGCTCGGCCACCAGCAGGCCCGCGCACTCGACGAGCTCTCAAAAGCTGATCCCGGGCAGTTTGCCGATATCTACAAGAAAGTCAGGGGATACATTGAGGGCACTCTTTTGAATGAGATCGCAACCATCGAAACCACCCTGGAGCTGGCACCAGGCAACGCCCAGCTGGGATCATCCGTCGCACAGCACACGGCTCAGCTCGCAAAGATCGCCGAAGCCCAGCTGGGCGTACTCGACCAGGAGATGAAGATCCAGGCCTCCCGGTGGGGAGTGCCGTTTGTCAGCCTCAAACCGACCGACTTGGAAAAGAAAGCTTTGGCGCTCCTGCCGGTCGCTACGGCGAAAGTCAAGGAGGCCGGCTACGGCGGATACCGCCAGTTTATGCCCCAGGTATCGCGCGAGCAGATGATGTTCTCCTATCGTGATATCGCCAACACCAGCGAACTCGAGCGCCTCTGCAATGGAAAACATAACGCACTCCAGATCAAGCAGATGCTCGACACCCAGTTTGCCCGCGAGTCGAGCCTGGAGGCCATCATCGGGTATATCGGTGTACTGAAGGAGGCGGGGCTGGTTAAGTAGGTCGGCGGATGATCGGCATAACACCGTGGGGGCGCGTGCCGTTATGGGGCGCGTGGCGTTATGGGGCGCGTGGCGTTATGGGGCGCGTGGCGTTGTAGAGGCGCATTATAATGCGCCTCTACGGTAATAAATTTCAAAAACAATCAAAATAAATGAAATCCAAACCAATTATCCTTGCCGGCTTAATGCTGGCGCTTTCGTTCGGGCTGAATGCCCAGATCTACCCGTACTATCAGTGGACCCTTCTTGACAAGCCCTTGATGGATGAGATCATCGGGGAGGCTTCTGGCGAGACAGCCCACAATCACATCATTGAAATGGCCGGGTACACACGGGCACGGTCGGCCGAGGAGTTCCGGACGATGCTGTTCGAGTCGGCCTACATAATGCAAAAACTAAAGGAGTACGGGATCGAGTCGAGCCTCGACCGCTTTCCCGATCCGGAAGCAACGTGGAACGGCCTTCGCGGCAAGTTATGGGAAGTGAGCCCGGGACGGAAGAAGCTGGCTGATTATGACGACCTGCGGGCGATGCTTGCGGTTGGCAGTGAGGATGCCGATGTCGAGGCCGAGCTGGTCTGGGTGGAGAACGGGCGTCGGGGGGACTTCGAGCGGGCCGACGTGAAGGATAAGATCGTGGTAACCTATGCTGATCCCGGAGCTGTTGTACGGTGGGTTAAAGAGTTTGGTGCCGCCGGCATCATCTCGATGAGCTCGCCGAGGCCGCTGGTCGACCCGATCCAGATTCCGTGGTCGGGTTTCTGGGGGCCACGGGATCAGGGTAACGGGTTTGCTTTCTTTATGCCACCGCGGGAGGGGTACCAGCTGCGCGACCGGCTGATGAGGAATGAGAAGATCAGGGTGCACGCCGAGGTGAAAGTTTCGTGGGAGAATATTGATTTACAGGTTCCTACTTGTGTGATCCGTGGCACTGATCCCGATGCGGAGGAGATCATCTTCTCGGCCCACCTGTTCGAGGGCTACCAGAAGCAGGGCGGCAATGATGACATTTCGGGCTGCGCGGCCATCCTGGAGGTGGCCAGGATGTTCAAGGTGATGTTCGATGAGGGGCGGCTGCCCCGCCCCAAGCGATCAATGCGGTTCATCTTCATCCCCGAGTTCAGCGGATCAATCCCCTGGGTTAAGGCTAACAAGGAGCTGATGGAAAAGACGTTATGCAATATCAACCTCGATATGGTTGGTTTGTGGCTGAGCAAGAGCCAGTCGTTCTTCAACCTGGAGCGGACCACTTACGGTAACCCTCATTATATCAATGATGTGGTGGAAAACTATTTCCGGTACGTCGGGGAGACGAACCGTACGATGATTGCGCACTGGAGCGGGTTTGTGAACCGGATCGTGGCCCCTTCGGGATCGGATGAGCCGTTCTATTACGCCATTGAAAATCATTTCGGCGGATCCGATCACGAGGTTTTCAATGACTGGGGGGTAGGAGTTCCGGGGATAATGATGATCACCTGGCCAGACTTCTTTTACCACACCTCGGAGGACCTGGCCGACAAGTGTGATCCGACCCAGTTAAAGCGATGCTGCGTGATCACCGCCGCCTCAGCCTATACCATTGCCACGGCTGATGCCGGGTTGGCCGGCAAGATAGGCGGAGAGGTCTTTGCCAACGGCGTAAGGCGGATGGGTCATCAGACGGCCCGCGCCCTGGACGAGCTTTCGAAGGCTACCCCGGATAATCTCGAAAGGATCTACAAGAAGGTCAGGGGATACGTGGAGGGTACCGCCATCAATGAGATCGAGACCGCTGAGTCGGTTCTGGAGCTGGCGCCGGCGGATGCCGGACTAAAGACTTCGGTAGGGGTTCAGACAGCCCAATTGCGGAAGATAGCGGATGGCCAGCAGGCGGTTATTGATCAGGAGATGAAGCAAATGGCGGGCCGATTTGGAATTACTCCTATCTCACTGAAGCCCAACGCCCTTGAAAAAACCGCGATGGCTCTTGTTCCGGTTCCGACCACCCTGGTCAAGGCCAACGGCTACCGGGGTTACGAGGAGCATATGCCGGAGATGACGCGCGAGCAGATGCTGGATCTGTACCGTGGGCTTTCGAGCCGGGAAGATTTGGAGAGGCTCTGCAATGGCAAACATAATGTTCTTCAGATCAAGCAGATGCTGGATGCCCAATATCCAAACGAATCGGATCTGCAAGTCATTCTGGATTACATCGCGATCCTCCGGGAGGCGGGGTTGGTGAAATGATCATATAGGTAGCGGCGCATAATTATGCGCCGCTACCTATATGATCATTTGCCCTTCCGGCCGCGTTTGAAGAGGACGTTTTTCTGGTAGTTTGTTACCCGCTGGATCCCTTCCCTGACGACCTTGACTTCCTCAACCGTAAAGAAAGCCCTGGGATTGAACTCGTTGACAGTTGAGATCACCGAATTCAGTTCCGAACGTTTCACGATGGTATAGACCACGTGAACCAACCCGGTGCTCCCCTCGGCCGGTTGGTAAGTAACCCCGTAACCCTGGTTTTGGAGGGCCTTGATCAAATCGTGAGCCGGTTTTTTCGTGATCAGGCGGAGGGCGGCATAGCCGATGGCTATTTTTTCCTCGAGGAGGATTCCAATGAAGTTACCGGTGGCGAATCCGGCGCAGTAGGCCAGGTAGTAGTACCAGCGGTCGAGGTTCTGGAGAATCTTGGTCATTGCCAGCAGCCAGATAAAAACCTCGAAGAAACCCAACAGGGGGGCCAGATAACGGAATCCCTTGGAAACGAATATGATGCGGACCG
>JAWOHI010000080.1:0-10669 GCA_046485255.1 Bacteroidales bacterium | reverse complement strand
CTTTTCAAGCGTCTCCATCGCCCTGAGGAAGCTATAGAGCTCCCTTGAGGCTGATGTCCGGTTGTAGGCAGCCGCATAGATGGAGGTGGCGCGTGCATCGGCGCGGCCGCGGATCTGTTCCGCCTCACGGACGGCCTCCGACTGGATCTGGGCCAGATCGCGCTCCTTGTTCCCCTGGATCTTGCGCGCCTCACCCTGCCCCTCCGAACGGAAGCGGTCGGCAATGCGGTTTCGCTCACTGATCATCCTATCGTACACGTTGTTACGAACCTCCTCCACGTAATTGATCCGCTTAAAGCGGAAATCCAAAATGACGATGCCCAGGTCCGACGTACGTTCGTTGGCCTTCTGCAGGATCATCTTCTCGATTCGCTCCCGGCCTATCCGAATGGAGTCAAGTATTTCTATTTCAACCAGATATTCGTCCGACACTTCGGGAGAGCGGTTGGTTGAGCGGATGATGTCGAGCAGCTCATAGCTGGCGACGGCATTGCGGGTTTCTCCGTCGAGAATATCATCGAGCCTCGACTGGCCCGAGCGCTCGTCGCGCAGACGCATATAGAACTGCAGGGGGTCGGTGATCTGCCAGCGGGCATAGGTGTCGACAAAGATGAACTTCTTGTCCTGGGTAGGCACCTGGTTGGGGTCGCCGTCCCATTTCAGGTAGCGCTTGTCGAACCGCTGAACGATCTGAATCAGGGGCACTTTAAAGTTGACTCCCGGCTTGGTGCGGCTTCCGCCCACCGGCTTGCCGAACTGGGTGACAATGGCCTGTTCGGTCTCGTCAAGTATGAACATGCTTCCGAAAGCGAGAAGGATCGCCAGGATGCCCAGGATGATGTAAATGATGGCTTTGGTTTTCATTGTTTACTTCTCCTGTGTTTTGGTTCTTTTGTCGATATTCAGCAGGGGCAGCACATTGTTGCCCTTCTCATCCAGGATGATCTTATCGCCGATTTTAGGCAGGATCCGCTCGAGCGTTTCGAAGTAGATCCTCTTCTTCGTCACCTCCGGCGCCTTGATGAACTCCTCGTACAGCGATATGAAGCGGTTGGCCTCGCCGATGGCGCGGTTGACGCGGTTGAGCGCGTAGGCTTCGGCCAGCTGGATCGTCTCCTCCGCCTCGCCGCGTGCGCGCGGGATCACCTGGTTATACTCCGATTCGGCCTGGTTGATCAGGGTGGCACGCTCCTGCTGCGCCTGGTTCACCGCGTTGAACGACGGCTTGACCGGCTCGGGCGGGTTCACGTCCTGAAGCACCACCTGGTCGATCCGGATGCCGTTCTCATACTCCACGCACATCTGCTGCAGCAGGACCTCCACGTTGGAAGCCACCTCCTGGCGCCCCACCGTCAGCACCTCATTCACAGTGCGGTCGCCCACCGTCTTGCGCATCGCCGCCTCGGCCATATCGCGCAGGGCATCTTCAGCATTCCGTACCTTGAAAAGATACTTATACGAATCCACGATCCGGTACTGAACCACCCACTCCACATCCGACAGGTTGAGGTCGCCCGTGAGCATCAGCGACTCGTCGTGGAAGTCCTGAGAGGAATAGACCGAGCGGGTTGCCGCCGCGACAGTCCGGAACCCGAACTCCATCTTTAACTGCCTCTGTACCGGAATCTTATACATCCGCTCAAGCCCGAGCGGCGCGATGAAGTTGAGGCCCGGGTTTACCGTGCGCGTAAATTGCCCGAGGAAGAGCACCACGCCCTCCTCTTCTGGCTTGACGGTCTTCACCGAGGTGGCCAGCACGATCAGCACCAGGAGCCCGATCAGGATCCTGGGGATATTGCGCCTGAGCCACGCGATGGTCTGTTCAGCCTGTTGATCAATGGTAATCATCTCTTTACTTATTAAATTGCGTTCATCTAACCTGCTTTCAAGCCTTTCAGAAAGGCCAAAGAGGCTGAAGATAGCGGATAAAAGTGATAAAATGGACCGGTTTAGCTACCTTTCTCAAAAAAAGCATTGAAAGTAAGGTTGCTTCTTCTGGCCTGGATCATCACGATTCTGTTTCCCCCTCTGGGTGGACAGGAGGTGGCCCGGGAACCCGACAGCCTGGGGGTTAACCGGCGGATGCTCACCACCGCACTGCTCACCGAATCGGCCGTTTACCTCGGCGGGATGTCCTACCTGCAGTTCATCTGGTACAAGGACCACGAGCGGGTGCCGTTTCATTTTTACAACGACAACAAGGGCTACCTGCAGATCGACAAGGCGGGCCACGCTTTCGGGGCCTATATCGAGAGCTACATCAGCTATCACTGGCTCCGTGCTGCGGGGGTCAGCAAGGGGCGCTCCCTGCTCTTCGGCGGCACGCTGGGGCTTCTGATGCAGACCCCGATCGAGATCTTCGACGGCCTCTACGAAGGATGGGGCTTCTCCTGGGGCGATATGGTGGCCAATGCGGCCGGCTCCCTCTTCGTGATCGGCCAGGAGCTGCTCTTCGACAGGCAACTGATGAAGTACAAGCTCACCTACTGGGAATCGCCCTACACGGCCCAGGCCAACGGGTACCTCGGCACCACCACCCTCAACCGCTTCTTCTACGACTACAACGGGCACACCTACTGGCTGTCGGTGCCCCTGAAGAGCCTCATCCCGTGGGATCGCATCCCCGACTGGCTCAACGTGGCTGCCGGGTACAGCGCCAACGGGATGTTCGGGGAGTTCAAGAACATCCGCTACTATAAAGGGGTGTGGATCCCCGAAACCGAGCGGTACCGCCAGTTCCTCTTCTCCCTGGATGTCGATTGGACCCGGATCCCCACCCGCTCCCGCTTCCTGAAAGGGCTCTTCCAGGCGCTGGTGTTCATCAAGGTGCCCTTCCCGACCATTGAATTCAACTCACTGGGCAGCGTGAAAGGGTACTGGCTCTACTATTGACCGGGCACGGGAAGATTGGAGGCCATTTAGTATATTTGGAGACTCCTGAAGCCAAAATCCATTAACGATGAAACCGTTAGAACTGGTAAGAAAACTGTTCGACTACTTCAACCTGGAACGCGAGATTGACGATTTCGACAAGATCCACGAGTCGATCAAGAAGGATATCGTATTCAAGGGGACCAACCTGTGGATCCTGATGTTTGCCATCGTGGTGGCCTCGGTGGGCCTCAATATGAACTCCACCGCGGTGATCATCGGCGCGATGCTCATCTCCCCGCTGATGGGTCCCATCAACGGGATGGGTTACAGCATCGCCACCTACGATATGCCGCTGTTCCGCAAATCGGTAAAAAACTTCAGCTTCGCCGTGGGTGCCTCCCTCCTTGCCTCCACCACCTATTTCATTTTAAGCCCCATCTCCACCGCACACTCCGAACTGCTGGCCCGCACAAGTCCAACCATCTATGATGTGATGATCGCCCTCTTCGGCGGTCTGGCCGGGATCGTGGCCATCAGCAGCAAGCAGAAGGGCAACGTCATCCCCGGCGTGGCGATCGCCACCGCCCTGATGCCTCCCCTTTGCACGGCAGGCTACGGCCTGGCCACCGCCCAGTTCCAATACTTTTTCGGGGCCATCTATCTCTTCACGATCAATTCCGTCTTCATCGCCCTCTCCTCCGTGGCCGTCTCCCAGATCCTCAAATTTCCGATCCGGACCATCGTGGAAGAGGCCAGCAAGAAGAGGATCAACCGGTACATATCCTCCGTGATTGTCCTGGTCCTCATCCCCAGCGTCTATTTCGGGTACAACCTGGTGCAGAGGGAGCGCTTTAATGACAAAGCACACAACTATGTGAACAACGTCAGTGTTACCGAAGGCAACTATCTGCTTAAGAACGAGATTCATCCACAAACCCGGACCATCAGGCTGGTCTATGGCGGGGCCACGATGACCGAGGAGCAGCGAAGCCGGATCAGGGCGCAGGCAGCCAATTTTTCCCTGAAAAAACCGGAAATCATCATCGAGCAGGGATTGGCCCTGGACCTGGTCGATCGCAAAGCGTCGGAGATTGAGAACCTGAAAACGGAAGTAGGGCGTCTGAACGTTATGCTGCAGGAGAAGAATAAAATCCTGGATTCGATCAGCAACAAGGAATTGATCGGACAGCAGTTGTTCCTTGAGATAAAGGCCCTGTTCCCCCTGGTGGAGGAGCTCACCTATTCGGAGAACTTCCTCTGGAGGGATTCGATGCCCCAGTCACAAAGGATGGGAATCGCCCTGATCACGCTCGGGGCGGGGGGGCTGCCTTCCGCCGAGCAGAAGAAGATCCGCGATTGGCTCCGGGCGCGGGTTGGCCGCGATGAGATCCGGCTCGTTTTTGGAGAGCGGTAGCCGGGTGTGGTAAATAAAGAGGAGGACCCGAGAGCCCTCCTCTTACGGATTAACCTATGAATGCAACCTAATCCTTTATCACTTTAAGTGTACTGTTCACGCCGGTCGAACTCACCCGCACAAAATAGACCCCCCTCTGCAGGCCTCCGGTACCGATCGCCAGCCGTGTGGCACCCGGGCCGCCAACCTTCTCCCTGGCAACCGTCCGGCCGGTGAGGTCGAGGATCTCCACGGAAGCAGCCTCTTTCAGCGCCTGCGAAAGCTGAATGTTCAACTGGCTGGAAAACGGGTTCGGGGTTACCGATACCGAGATCTTTTCATTGGCTGCCCCAATGATCCCGCTCGTCGTCTCCCCGGCCGTGATGGCCCCCTGCGGACGGGTGTTGAAAGCCCACTCGTAGATGGTCATCGAACGACCGTCGGCCGAGACCTCCAGCTCAAGCCAGCCATACAGGACGGCTTCGCCCACCACCAGCTGTACGCCGGCATATTTGCGCTTCCCGTTCCAGGACGTATAGGTGGCCGAATTGATGTAGCCCTCATTGGGCCAGTTCCCCGTCTCCACCCAGGCACTCTCGCTGTTGATCACCGTGCCCTCATCAAGGGGTGTGATCAGGCTCCTGCCGGCACTGATGGTGCCCACCACGCTCCGGCCATAGGACTCCAGGCGCATATCGGTGCCATCGTGCCACAATCCAAAGGTGTTGCCGTAATAATCGTTCGAAAAAGGCACCCAGCCCCCGGTTCCGCATACCAGGCCACCCAGGTCGTCGTGAATGATCTTGTAGGGATCGAAGAACTTGACCTCCAGGTCATCCCTCGTCGCATCGATCACCTCCGAAGCCGCAGCCCCGGTAAAAGCCTCATCCAGGAAGCTCAGGGTCAGGTCGTAACGGGCATCGCTTTCGGCGTGACTGCCGGCCTGACCGTTAAGGACAATGACCGCATTCCTGGCATCGTTGACGCTGACCTCAATGGAAAGTCCGGCAGGCAGGTTGGCCACCGTGAAGTGGGTGCCCTCGGCCATCGCACCTGTGGAGATGGCAAAATCAACCCCTTCAAGGTTGACGTGCAAGGCGTTGGCGATGGTCCCGTCGTTCGTGACCAGATCCTCCACGAAGCCCGGGCCGGAAAAATAGACCTGGCGGTCAATCACCCCTGCCATCAGGGAAGCCCCAGCCTCATCCTGGTAGGCCATCCCGTGAAGCGTGACCGACAGGCCATCTTCTGCAACGGACAGGTGCATCCATCCGTAATAGAGCACCGATGAGGCATCAACCAACTGAACACCAACATAAAAAGTTTGGCCATTCAATGCTTGATGCGTTGCATCGTTAATGTAAGTGGGAGCCGCGGGCGTCGCCCACGCGCTCCCCGACCCGATTTCCGTGCCGTAACCCAGGCCGGTGAGGAACACCTTGCCTTCCTCCTCGACACCAATTACCGGGCTCAAATAGGTTTCAAGCCTTAGCGAGGCCCCGACATTCACCCACAAGCCAAAACCATCCGCATCCACCCCAAAACTGAACCAGTTCCAGGTGGCGGTCTGGTTGGCCGTCAGGTTCATCGGCGTATAAATCACCGACGCGCGGGCCTCCCTGGCTGCCGGAATCATCAGGACGGCAGCTGCTAAAATGAGTAACATTCTTTTCATATTTTCTCAGATTTAATTATTAAAAAATTTCAATGGCTATGGCAACTGATTTGTACATCATTGTCTTCAAACCAGTTACGCAATAATTCATACAACCCGCGGTCGTAATCCCGCAACTCAGCCCGGGTGTTCACGTGATTGTGCACCCCGTTGGGCGGGTCGCTCTGCGTGTTGCAATTAAACCAGCTCTGCACCCCTTCGGCCCAATACTCCTCGGTATTGGTGGCCGCATAGGTCCGGTCCCACTTGCCGGCCGAAAGGGCCTCGTTATAGGCGCTACGCAGGCTGGCCTCAAACTGCGCATCCACGTGACGGATCCCCATCAGGTGAATGGAGTGGGCAAACTCGTGTACGAAAATATCCTCGCTGCGGTAGGGATCATTGGCGTAGCAGAGGACATTCTCCTCCGCGCAGGTGGTGATCGGCACGTGAATGGTGCCGCCCAGTCCCCTCGCCCGCTTGTCCCAGTCGGTGTTGGGATCATTCTTCAGGAAGGCGTGCTCCGGTATGTCGGTGGTCACCTCATCCTTGCCCATCACCCCGATCCTGGCCTGGTAACTGATCATCTTATCCCGTACCTGAGGGATCTTCCGGAGCATACGGATCGCCATCCGACGCACCGTGAGCAGCGCCTCGTCGGGAACCTCGCCGGAGCTGATCACCGGAATCCCATCAGCATCAACATATTTGAGATAAAACGAATGCAACCGTAACCCTGGCGGGGGAGCCGTCACCTCCGGCTCGCTCTCCAGGATCCTCAACTCCCGGGTAAGGCTCCTGGAATCCGACCGGTTGCTCGCGGTGAGGGTGACCTGGTAAATCCCCGGCGCACCGTATAAGTGCACCGGCTGGAAGTCGGCCGACCCGCTGCCGTCGCCGAAATCCCACAGGTATTCGGTGGCGTTCTGCGTGTAGTTCAGGAACTTAACCTCACACGGCGCGTAGAGTGGCTCCACCGGCAGGTTGAAGGCAATGTACACCTGCTCGTCCCGGTCGCCCGAACAGGAGACGAGCAGCAGGAACGGCAGGAGGAGCGACCGGATCACTTTTCTTACGCCCATCATTGGCCTTTATAGGTATAAGTTACCTCCTGGATGGTCTTGTTGTCGATGTTCCACCAGGTATCGCGCACCTTCACGTTCTTGAAGATGAACTGCCTGTTCCCGGCATCATAGTAACCGATGTCGGGTGAGTCGTCGGCATAGGTCCAGGGCATTATTCGCAACGGTCTGGTCTCCAGCTCGCCCAAGTCATTCTTCATCTCCAGCCGGATATGTGGCAGGTCGATCCCCCAGGCGGCCAGCTTGACCACGAAGCGGTTGTCACCGGCCAGCGGGCACCCCAGCGTAAAGTCGGTCCCGTACCAGAAGTCGTTCCAATTGCTCCAGTCGATGCCGAAATCGGTGATGACATAAAACCAAACGGTCGGGTACACTTCCATATACTTGATTTCCACCTCTTTCTTATAGCCGGTGGCCTTGTTGTGCACCTCCCAGACGCCTTCCGGGATATCCGGATAGGTGCAGAAGTTCAGGTACTGGGGCGTGGCCTGGTAGGCGCCCCTGGAGGAGACGATCGAGTCGCCGTCCTGCAGGATCATATAGGTGCTGAAGAGGAAGGAGAAGCCCGACCGGATGCTGTCGGGGTGAAACTCCAGCCCCTCGAAGAGGGCTTCCTCATCCAGTATGTCGATCCGGAGGGTATCCGACAGGTCGGTCGTGGTGAAATGGATCACGGAGGCCACTGCGGTGCCGCTTTCGTCGAGGATGCTCCGCGTAACGCCCACCCGGCTGAAATTCTGGTCCTGGGTGGTGATCAGGAACCGCAAGCGGATGTCCACCGGGTCATAGGTCACCTCCCCGGAATATTCATCGCGCGTGAGTACCAGGTTCACTTCGCTGCTGTCGGAGATGGCCAGGTAGCCCGGCCTGAGGGTGTCGATGTCCTTCCAGTCGACGCGGGTACAGGCCAGCGCCAGCAGGATGGCTGCCAGGGCGGGCATTTTTTTCAGAAAGGGGATCAAGGTTGTTCTCATCACTCTGGTCTAATCAGGTTAATTAATTCATCCACCACAACTTGGAGGTCAGCAAATCGCCATTTGGGAGCAACTCCCCGGCCCGTTGCAGGCTCTCCTTGTTGGTCTGCTCTTCCGACAGGGGGTAGAGGAAGCGCAGCGGCACCATATTGACAAAGGCGTAGGCGGCAGGCAGCAGCACTGGCTGCCCCGTGCGCCGGTATTCGGTCCAGCCCTCCAGGCCCCTTCCGAAGAGCGACACCCATTTCTGTACCCGGATGCGCTCCAGGTTGGTGTACCGGCCCTGGGGCGAGGCGATGAACGCGGCAAACTGCTGCTCCGTCAGGCCCAACTCCTCGAAGTTGGCCCTCACGGCTGCCTCGTAGTAAGTGGAGGCCTCACCGGTGATCAGGTTGCGGGCCGCGGCTTCGGCCAGCAGGAAGCAGACCTCCGAATAGGAGATGAAGATGCCCGGCCGGTTCTTCTGCCCATAGCGGGGGTTGACCCGCGAATAGTCGTCGATCTGCCCGGCCGAAGCGCCGCTGCCACTGCTCAACCCGGCATATTCGCCGCCCCCGTTGGGCAGGCCGTACACCTCGATCCTCGGATCGTCGGTGGCGAGCAGGTGGTCGACCAGGGTCTTGCTTAAGCGGTAGCCCCCGTCGGAAGCTTCCGCGCTGAGGACATCATAGAGCGGGTGCCACGTGCGCGTACTCGCGGCCGAATAGGCAAAGCGGACATTGTCGGCGTTGCCCTGCGGCAGCGGACGAGCAGGATCATTGATCAGCTGCTGCAACTGGCCCGATACGTCAACCTTGGAGGAAATACGCATCATTATCCTCAATTTCAAGGCATTGGCAAACTTATGCCACTTCACGGCATCCCCGTTGAAGAGCACGTCATACCCCGACCGCACCGAGATCCTGTTCAGGTCGCTGAGCAGGTCGCTGGCCTTTTCCAGCGAATCCAGCAGGGCCAGGTACACCGTCTCCTGCGGATCGTAGCCCGGCTTGTTGATCCCCGCCTCGGCCGACAAGGCCTCGCCAAAGGGTACCGGACCGTAGCAGTCGGCCAGCAGGGCAAACCCATAGCTGTACATCACCAGGGATACCGCCTGCAGGGAGGCATTATCCTCCTCTATGGCCTTGCGGTTCATCACCTTAAGGTCGATCAGCGGGCCTGAATAAAGGTTGTCCCACATAAACGACCGCGACTTTTCAAAGTTATAACGGCCCGGGTCACCCCAAAAGCCGCAACTGGTGTATTGTACCCAGTCCGAAGCGTATGCGAAGCTCTCCATAAAGCCGTTCTCCGCGTTCGACAGGCTCATCACCGCACCCGACAGGAGGTAGTCGGCCGGTACATCGGTTATGCCGTTCGGATCCTTGTTGATCCGGTCAAAATCCTTTTCACAGGATACCAGGAAAGCGGCAGCGAGAAGGCCGGTCCAGACGAGCAGTTGTTTCATCTTTTTCATTTTTCCTGATATTTAGAAGGTTACCGTTAAATTGAATGCCACCGTGCGGGCAGAGGGCATATTGAATATCTCAAATCCCTGCTTGCTGTTGTCGGCCGTGATCGAGGTCTCGGGATCGACGTGCGGGATCCTGGAGTAGAGCAGCGCGAGGTTGCGCCCCATTACGGCCACCGTGACCCGGTTGCCTGGGAATTTCCGCAGGTGTTTTGACGGTATGTCGTAACTCAGCCGCAGCTCCTTCAGCTTGACATAGGAGGCGTCGAAGATGGCGGTCTCCTGCAGGCCGTAGGCATTGAACCAGTAAGAGTATTCGGAGAAGGGCACCGAGACGTTGTTGGTGACGTAAACGACCTCACCGTCAACGATCTGCTCCATCACGCCGTCACCGATGACGGCACCCTGCCGGAGCGGGATATCAGTAGCTTCATCCAGACCGAACTGCCTGAGCCACTGGGTGGTGAGGGAGAACACCTCTCCTCCGTAGCGGGCGTTGACCAGCGCCGAAAGACTGATATTCTTGTATTTCAGGCGGGTACTGATGCTGCCGGCCCAGTCGGGGGTGATATTCCCTAAAACCATTTCGCTGTCGGTCTTGACCGGCAACCCGTTCACGTGGACGATCCGGCCCTCGGCATCGCGCTTGAGGCCGTAGCCGATGATGTTGCCGTAGGGCATTCCCGGGCGGGCCTCGGTGCGGATGCCCGAGTAGCCGTACCCGATCGGGAGGGCGTCGACGCCCTCGGCCAGCGAGATCACCTCATTGATGTTCTTCGACCAGGTGAGGCCGAGCTCCCAGGTCCACTCCTCGCGCATCACGGGCGTTCCGCCCAGGGCGAGCTCAAGGCCCTTGTTGGATACTTCCCCGATGTTGACGTAGCGGTAGGTATAGCCGGTGGAGGGGGCAATGTTGACCGGCGTGATCTGGTCGAACGAGGTGCCCGAGTAGGCGGCAAAATCGATGCTCAGCCGGTTCCGGAAGAAGCGCAGGTCGAAGCCCGCCTCATACTGGTTCGTACGGGTCGGCTTCAGGTTCGGGTTCTTGAGCGTGTTCTCCACCGACGCCTCAAAAATGTTCCCCAGGCGGTCGAGGTTGACGAACGAGCGTTCCAGCTGGTATGCCCAGGTATCTGACCCAACCTGCGAGGCATTGATCCTCACCTTGGCAAAGGAGATGGCCTCCGGCATCTTGAAGGTTTCGCTCACCACCCAGCTGAGCGATGCCGACGGATAGAAATA